>CAZDCS010000075.1:0-6250 GCA_964504015.1 uncultured Mariniplasma sp.
CAATCTAGTTAAAGCCTATAACCAAGTAGTATCCAACAAAGGTAGCTCAGGAGTTGACGGTGTAACGGTAGAAAGTTTAAAACAACATTTAAATAAAAACTGGGATAAAGTCAAAGAAAAAACAATCACGAAAAAGTATCAACCAAGTCCGGTAAAACGTGTCTATATTCCAAAAGGAAAAGACAGTGTTAGACCACTAGGAATACCGACCGCAACAGATAGAGTTATTCAACAAGCAATTAGCCAAAAGTTAAGCGCAATCTATGAACCTATTTTCAGCAACAATAGTTATGGATTTAGACCAAGAAGAAGTGCACATATGGCAATTGATAAGGTAATAGAATATTTAAACGATGGATACGAATGGATAATAGATATCGACATAGAAAAGTTCTTTGACACAGTAAATCACGATAAACTAATCCAAGTTCTACGATTTGAAGTAAAAGACTCAACAACTTTGAACTTGATAAGAAAGTATTTGAAGGCAGGAGTTATGGAAAAAGGAGTATTTGGTAAAACAGATTTAGGAACACCACAAGGAGGACCAATCAGTCCAATATTATCAAACATCTTACTAGACCAATTCGATAAAGAAATGGAAAAGAGAGGAAGACTATTTGTCCGTTACGCTGATGATGTGAACTTATTCGTGCGAAGTGAAAAAGCAGCCGATAGAGTAATTAAATCGGTCGTTAGCTGGCTTGAAAGAAAGTTATTCTTAAAAGTAAACGCAACAAAAACAAAAGTTGTCAGACCTACTCAAAATAAATTTCTCGGATTCGGATTTTGGAAAGGTGTGGAAGGATGGAAACCTAGACCACATGACGACAGCAAGAAGAAACTAAAAAGAAAGATAAATGAAATTACATGTAGAAGAAGAGCAGCAGCTATTCCACTATCAGTGATATTCTTGAAACTTAATCAAGTAATAAGAGGTTGGATAAATTACTTTAAGATAGGAAGTATGAAAAAGTTTTTAAAAGAATTTGGCGGATGGATGAGGCATAAAGTAAGAGTGATTATTTTTAAACAATGGAAGAAAGCTCCTACAATTTATAAGAATCTGAGTAAAATCAGTATTAAGTTAAAATTAAGTTTTTCCCACGAGGATTTCTTTAAAGTAGCCAACAGTAAATATGGTCCATACAAAAGAGCATCAATGAATGTATGTAACTTTATTCTGTCTCCAGAAGTATTAGAAACGCCTAATAAAAAAGACAATAGGCAAGGATTAATAAATCCTTATGCCTACTATCTTAGTAGAATTTAATTGGAATATAAGATTGAACCGCCGTATACGGTGCCGTATGTACGGTGGTGTGAGAGGGACTAAGTAAAATAATTACTTAGTCTCTACTTGATTATAGTGTCTAGTTTAGAGGTGTCATATCATACCAAAGCTTCGTCTTTTTCTTTTTGGATAAAAATAATGTAAGGTGGTCTATTATCTTGAAAAGGCAAACTAATCTTTAAAATCTTATAAACTTTAGCATCAAGGGTTGCTAGAAGCTCATCAAGGGCAAGTGATTCAAGATATCCCTCTTTATGCTTGGGATAGACCACAAGTAAGATGAAGCATGATTTACGCAAAAGGGGAAGGGTTTTAATTAGCGAATTAATTGTTGTTTTGCTAGTAGTGGTAATTTTTTTGTCGCTATGAGGTAGATAACCAAGATTATAGAGGACCCCTTTAAAATCTTTGACATAGTCTTTGATGTTTTCATGACTATCCAAAATAAGAGAGACATTAGTTAGTCTAAGTTTGTCTAGTTTTATCTTTGTCGCATCTAAAGCTGATTTTTGGATATCAAAAGCATAGACAAATTTACTGTTTTGAGCTAGAAAAGCAGTGTCATAACCATTGCCCATTGTCGCATCAATCACCACATCCAAATTAGTTATATTAGCTGAGATTAAAAGATGTGACAATGCAGTAATTGAGTTATTTTTCATAATAATCACCTTGATACATATTTAGTTTTCGGAGAACTTTATCAATCTCATTAACAACAACAAATTTTTTTCTAGTCCACATCGGAGCGATCAACATTGAATGCGGGGCATCACCGGTTAACCGGTGAATAATAATATCTTTTCTTAACCATAAAATTTGGTTAACGGTAATATCGACATATTGAGCAAGAGTTAAAATAGGCCAAACCTCTTTTTTGTAATCATTACCCATTTTAGTTCCTTCCATTAAATGGAGCATATGAATTTTTATGCCCTGATAATCAAGATTATTCAAATGCTTTATAGTATCAATCATCATTTGTTTAGTTTCAAAGGGAAGACCATTGATAATATGAACAATAACCTCAATTCCTTTTTCTCTTAACCTTTTAACAGCATCATCAAAACAAGCCAAATCATGACCTCTGTTTACCATATCAGCCGTACTTTGATGAATCGATTGTAGTCCTAATTCAATTTGAACAGGAATTCTTTTATTAAGCAAGGCGAGATAATCAATGACATCATCTGCTAGAGCATCGGGTCTTGTAGCAATTGAGATCATAACGATTTTAGGATCTAGAGTAATAGCCTCTTCAAATAGCGTCTTTAATTTTTCAACAGACGCATAAGTGTTAGTGTTAGCTTGGAAATAGGCAATGTAGTAACCTTGTGGCCATTTTTCCAACATTTTGGTTTTTATTTGCTCAAATTGTATCTTTAAAGGATCAAGTTTATTACCAGCGAAATCTCCGCTACCTAAAGATGAACAAAAACTACAACCTCCTTGAGCGACTGTTCCATCAATGTTAGGGCAAGTAAAGCCACCATTTAAAGAGATTTTAAAAACCTTTTTCTTGAATTTTTTCAAGTAATAATTATTTAAAGTATTATAGCGTTTTTCTAGAGTCATTAAATTCATATAATCACCAAATTCATTTTATCATAAATATATCTTATGTTATAATGAGATACAAGGAGTTGAGCAAATGTTTAGAAGATTAAAGATTAGTTTAGCAAAACCGAAGCTAACAGCTTTTTTCATAAAAGACTCATGGATTAGAGTAGTGGGGTATGCCTTATTTATTCCGCTTTTTCTTGTTATTCCAATGCTTTTAACAATCTTTGCGGGCTCGCAAATGAGCGTAGAGCGCTATAATTTGCTTAAAGATGCAATAAATGAAGACTTTAGAGTTGGAGGGGCACAAATTGTTGATGGCATTTTAATCTACACTAATAATCAAAGTGCAAATTTTGACTATTTCACCTTATATATTGGTGATGGAGTAAGAAGTAGACAAACAATTAATCTTGTTTTTGAACTAGAATATCTTGTGATGTATATAAATGAAACAGAGTTAGAGCGGACGAGCTACCAGGAGATGGGTTTATTAAACCATGATTTCTCATCAGTAGAGAATGCTGATATTATGGATCTTTCAGTAGCGGTAAAAGATTTTTTAGAAGGACAGCCGATATTAATTTGGACCGATATTTTCATTGTCTACCTATTTGGTCTAGCGGCCTATTTGTTTGTGGCATTTTTAATGAGTATGTTGATGATTATTTTCATCTACAATGTCAAACTTCCTTATAAATACAGAATTAAACTGTCGATTTATTTGTCTAGTATTTGGATTTTCTCAGAACTCACTTTAACATTATTTAATGCTACGCAATTTGGTTTCGTTAGTCTTTTAGCAGTCTATATGTACCATGTTTCAACTTATCGCTCTATGAGCGTTAAACCTAGGAGGGCCTAATGCCAAAAAGCAAATTTAATTTATTTATCGAACAATCAAAGTTTATCTCTCCAGTTCTTAACCAAGCTCTTCTTAATAAAGTCCAAGTTGATGTAGAAAAGCAATACTGGAAGTTTATAATAACACTAGATGATGTAGTTGCATCTGAGGTTATATTACCCTTCATTCAAACATTAAAGAGCTATTTTTATATTCCTAAAATTGTTTTAGGTGTTGACATTGAATTGGACTATAAAAAAACAGACTCATTTGCAAAATATGCAAAAGAGTATTTTAATTACGCAATTATTACGCTGGCAAAACAAAAGGCCAGCTACATGGTTTTGCGTAATTTCAAAGCTGAATACAAAGACAATGAGTTTATTTTATTTGTTGATCAGGATAGCACATATATCAATTCCTATTTAAATGATATTGAAAGTATCTTTAAGTCTTTTGGATTAGAAGTGAGGGTTAGATTAAAAGTTGTTGCTGAGTTGATGCCAACAACAAAAGTGATTCAATCAGCAATTAAAGAACAAGATAAAGTGTTAGAACAAAAACAGCAATATGCGAAACAAAACATCACACAGCAAACAACAAGAAAGTTTTCAAAAAAAGCGAAGGCTAATGCGGTTATGATTAATGTCATACCAATTGACCAATATCGCTTAGATAAGTATAAAAATGAAAAAGGGGATACGAATTTCATTATTAAAGGAGTTATTTCTAAACTAGAAATAAAGAAGTTGACAAATACGACACTGCTGACCTTTGTTTTAGGTGATGACAATGATGCTATCTATGTCAAACGCTTTTTGAGGTATGAAAAAGATATGCAACTTGCACAAGAGCTCAAAGAAGGAGATTTTATTCAAGTACAAGGGGATGCTCAATTTGACACATTCCAAAAGGATGTTGTTGTTTTTGCTAAAGCGATAACTTTTGTCCAAAAGGAGAAAGGTTCGTCTCGTCTTGACAAAGCTAAGGAAAAAAGGGTTGAATTTCATATACATACAAAAATGTCGAATATGGATGCTGTTTCTAGTGTAGAAGAATATGTGGACCGGGCTATTAGTTGGGGGCATGAGGCAATAGCGTTTACGGATCATGATGGTTTGTATGCATATCCAGAGATTTACAAAGCTACTAAGAAAAAGAATATTAAAGCTATCTATGGTGCAGAATTATCTTTTGTCGATGAAACAAGTTTTAAAATAACATCTCAAAGTGATAAAGAAATTTTGTTAAAAGATGCTAAATATATTGTCTTTGATATTGAAACGACTGGCTTATCTGCTACTAGAGATAAAATAATTGAAATAGGGGCCATTAAAATTGATCAAGGAGTTATTGTTGACCGCTATAACTCATTTATTAATCCCGAGCAGTTGTTGTCTGATTTCACGACTAACCTTACCGGAATAACTGATGAAATGATAAAAGATGCACCAACAATAAAAGAAGAAATGTCTAATTTTCTAGACTTTATTAAAGGGGGAATACTAGTTGCCCATAATGCAATGTTTGATGTTGGTCACATTAAAGAAAATGCAAAAAAACTGGGCCTAGATTTTGATGATTCACTAGTGATTGATACGCTTGACATGGCGCGATATTTTTATAGTGATAAACTGAAAAGGTTTAATCTTAAAGCTGTAGCTAAATACTTTAAAATAAAACAACTACAGCATCATAGAGCTGAAGATGACGCTTTGGTAACTGCTAATATTTGGCTAGAGATGCTCAAAGATTTAGCTAAATTAGAGATTAAGCAATTTAGTGAAATAAACAAGCATATTGACTTAAAACAAGCATATAAACATGTTAGACCACATCATGTGACAGTTTTAACTAAAACTCAAAAAGGATACAAAAACCTCTTTAAAGTTGTTAGTGATGCGCTAACAACAAACTTTTATAAAAACCCACGCACACTAAAATCAAATCTGGAAAAACACAGGGAAGGTCTTTTAATTGGTAGTAGCTGTGTTAATAACAATGTTTTTGAAGCGGCACTAAACCAGTCCGATGAGGAATTGGTTAATGCTATAGCTTATTATGACTATATTGAAGTTCAACCTCCAGCTGCTTATAAACATCTAAGAGCAGGATTAGGTGAAAATGCAGCTGAAATTATTGAGGGCGTTTTATCAAAAATAGTTCGATTTGCCAAAAAGCAAAACAAAATTGTTATTGCTTCAGGCGATGTCCATTATCTAGAGAAAAAAGATGTTTTATATCGCGAAATATATATTAGAACTCCACTTGTTGGTGGCGGAATACATTCTTTATCAAGGTATGATGAAATGCCAGAACAATATTTTTTAACAACTCAAGAAATGCTTAACGCAATGGCTTTTTTAGGCGAAGACCTAGCTTTAGAAATAGTCGTTAAAAACACAAAACACCTTAATAGTCTTATCGAAGTAATCCAACCGTTTACCGATGAACTCTATGCTCTTCCTGATAATGTTTTTTCTGATACCTTAGGAAATGAGAGAATAGCTGATGAAGTAAAGCGGTTAGTCAATAGTAAAATCAAGGAAAAT
>CAZDCS010000076.1:0-6187 GCA_964504015.1 uncultured Mariniplasma sp.
AAATCTTCACTCTATCTTTCAGTTATTAAAGCTTTTGATCTAGCTAGTCAAAGTGATAGCAGCATTACAATTGATTATCAATATGGTGGTCTTTATCTCTATTATCGCCCTAGTAGTAACACTGATCTTGAAATTGGTGATGTAATAGTTGCTATTAATGATCATAACCATCAAAATTATTCCCATAATGAATTTCTCTTAATAGTTCAACAAGAACTCTTAAATTCAAGCCAAGAAAACCCAGTTAACCTAAAAATTCAAAGAATTTCTAATGAGGAAACAACATATCACACAATCGATTATGTCTATGATAAAAATCAACCTAGACTACTGTTTTATCCAAGGTTTATCATTAACTCATCTTCTCCTAGCATTACAATGCCAGGGATACATGGTGTTATCGGAGGGCCTAGTGGCGGGTTGATGCAAGCACTAAGTATTTATGCAAGTTTACTAAATATAAACACTGGTGATGTTGTTATAACCGGGACAGGAACAATTGAGTTGTCAGGTGAGATAGGTAGAATCGGCGGTATCCCGCAAAAGGTATTTAGTGCAATTGACAATAATGCAGACATCTTTTTTATACCTAGGTCACAGTCTCATACAGTGCCGCAAATCAATTCAGAGCTTATAATTGTGCCAGTTGAAACATTTAGTGAAGCAGTTACATGGCTAAGGGAGCACTTTAATGAATAGAGTATTTAAGTTTTTTAGAAGGTACCGCAATTTAATAAAAATAATTGATAAGAAAACCAGTATGAAATTTGTTGTAAGATCAGTGCTAGGAGCATTAGCTATCTCCTTTTTACTTGTTTTGCTTCCTGCCCTTGTGATTGTCAACATGTTTATTTATGCTAAACTTACCTTTTTACTATCATTATTGTTGTTATTTTTAATTGTAGGTTGGAGCTTCTTATACTATTATTTTTACTACCGCTTATTAAAAAACTACTATCCAAACTTACAAGAAGTTAATACAAGAGTTCCTCAACTAGTTGAAAGCATATTTGTTGCACTATTTTTTCTAGTTTTAGGTATTGTTGTTTTATCAACCGCTATATAGGAGAATTTTATATGATTAAAGGAATTATACTGATTATTATTTTCATTTTAATAGACCAAGTTTCTAAACTGCTTGCAGCAGCACATATTCCGGGAATGCTAACAACACAAAACCCTGAAATTGTTGTGATACCGCACGTACTTGAACTTAGTTATTTTAGAAATTACGGGGCATCCCTTGGCATGCTAGAAGGTCAGCAGCTACTATTTATGGTAATTACAGTTTTTGCTCTAGGTATCTTTGGTTATTTATTTTTAAAAGTTGACTTTAAGTCAAAAAAAACTTATAGTTTTGCTATAACACTTTTTATCGGTGGAACTCTAGGTAATGCAATTGATCGCGCCCTTTATGGTAATGTCATCGATTTTCTTCATTACCCTTTTTTAACCCCAATACTGGGCGTTTTTAATTTAAGTAATTTTTATAATAACTTTGCTGATCTATTTTTAAGTGCGGCAATTGTTTTGTTCACAATCGATTTATTTATTTTTGAGCCTAAGCGCCAAAAAGAGGAGAAAAGAAATGAAAACAACTAATATTATTGTCAATGAGCAAGCACTAGGCTTAAGGTTAGATATTTTTCTTTTGCAAATGTATTATAAGGAAAAGAGTAGAAGCTATGTTCAACATGCTATTAAAGCTAGTTCTATTCTTGTCAATGATTCCAAAGTTAAAACAGGCTATATTTTAAAGCTTGGAGATTCAATTACACTTGAAAAAATAGAAGAAAAGAAGTTAGACCTAACACCAGTCAAGATGAACCTTGATATTGTCTATGAAGATAATGATTTACTTGTAATAAACAAGCCACAAGGTATGGTTGTTCACCCAGCATCAAGTTATCATGAACCTACATTAGTTCACGGACTCTTATATCAAATCGATAATTTGAGCTCAATTAATGGTGTCGTTAGACCAGGTATTGTCCATAGGATCGATAAAGATACTTCAGGGCTGTTAGTAGTTGCTAAAAATGATGTGACACACCAAGCACTAAGTGCTGATTTAGCCCAACACAAAGTGACAAGAGAATATCTTGCTTTAGTTTATGGGAACTTTGTTGAAAATGAAGGAACAATTGATGCGCCTATTCAAAGGCACCCGAAAAATAGATTAAAAATGAATGTCGCTTCCGGTGGTAAAATTGCTAAAACTGGATTTAGCGTTATTGAGCGCTTCCAAGATTACACACTATTATCTTGCCGCCTAAAAACTGGGAGAACTCATCAAATAAGAGTTCATATGGCTTATATAAAACACCCTATTGTTGGAGATCCAATCTATGGCCCAAAAGAAGTTGTGGGCTCTACAGGGCAATTTTTACATGCCAGCAAACTCTCGTTTTTTCATCCAATAAAAAAAGAGCATATGACCTTTAGTGTCAATATGCCTCAAGAATTTAAAACAATAATTTCTGAACTTAAATAAGCTTTTGTTTCGTTACATTTTTGAAATTCATTTTAGCGACAAGTCCCAGCGTTTTAATACACTTAAGCGAATGTATTTCTTTAACCATTACATCAACCTCTTTACTGGCACCTTTTAAAAGTGTTAGACCCAGTCTCTTACTGTATTCATCCATTTTGACTAAAAAGGCATAGCGTGCAATTATTGAGGCAGCAGCAACACTTAAGTGAACTTGCTCAGCTTTAATATGAAAATCGATGTCACGATAAATCAAGGTTTCTTCCTTAATATAGTTGAAATACAACTTTGGTGTACAAAATTGATCTAGTATTACCGGTATTGACTCCTCTACTTTTGAAGTAGTTTTAATGATTGCTTGATTGTGCAATAAAGCTTTAATCTTATTGAGGTTATAGCCTTTAGTAACAAGTTCATTATACTTTTTAGGTGTTAGTATAAGCAAAGAGTGTACTAAACGTTTAGCAATTTTTGGAGCCAGTGAGATAATTGTTTTATCGCTCATATTTTTAGAATCTCGGACATTTATGCTCTCTAAAAATGTGATATCACTAGTTGTTGCATAAAGTGCACAAACAACAATTGGACCAAAAACATCTCCAGTTCCAACTTCATCAGAACCGACTGCTGCATAGTCTTCTTTATCTAAATGTCTTTTAATGGCAACGATTTCTTGTGCAACTTCTGTTCCTTTTAATAAAACCTTGCCGGTTTTATAACCTAAAATGTCAATGCCGTTATGCTCAGCATGAAAAAGCAAATAGGGATTGGTGTCCTCTATTTGATGGAATTGATAGACTTTATGTAGTTTTTCTAGTTCAATAGTGTTTACAGACATGGTATAATACTTCATATATTATCTCCTATTCATTATTTATTATATCACATTTTAAGGAAAAAAAGGTGCTTTTATGCGATTTATGACAAAAACATTGGAGTTGAATAAAATACTAGCTAGCATTTCAGTTTATGCTAAAACAGAAACCGTCAAAGCAGAAATAATTAATTTAGAGCCGATGGTTGTAAAAAATGCTATTGATCAGTCACTAGATGAAACAATGGATATGACCACCTTAATTTTAAGAGCGGGTCACCTCCCTTTTTTAGAAAACTATGATATTCATCAACTTTTGAGATATTCTAAAAAATCACGGATTTTCTCGATTCCAGAGCTGTTAAATATAAAACTCTTTCTAACTATGGAAAGAGATATTATAAGTTACTACAAAGGACTTTCTAAAATAAAGGTTAATGCCTTATCTTTAACTAAATATTTCAGTGCAATGCATTCGCATTTAAGTCTTTTAGATTATATTGATTCTAAAATAGATCCAGATGGACAAGTTCTTGATAATGCAACCACAGAGCTATCTAAAATTATAAGTAAAAGTAAAAGGCTTAATAAACAGCTTCAAGACAAATTAAATAAACTACTAACTGACTACGGGACTTACTTAAATGAGTTTGTTATCGTTATTAGAAATGACCGATTTTGCCTTCCGGTCAAGGGAACCTTTAAAAACAAAATTAAGGGTATTATCCATGATGTTTCAGCAAGTATGCAAACCGTTTATATTGAGCCTGAAACAACTAGACAAATTACTGCTCAAATAGAAGAACTAAAGATTTTAGAAGAAAAAGAAATCCTAAAAATAATAGCTTTAATCAGCGAAGAAGTGGATTTATCTAGCGCTAGTTTGAAAGATAATCTTGATTTATTGCTAACGCTGGATTTTATATCAGCCAAAGCACAATATTCTCTTGAAATTGATGGAGCCAAACCCTCAACTAACACTAAAGGATTTATTTCACTTATAAAAGCAAGGCACCCTTTATTAGCAATAAAGATAGCAGTTCCGATTTCTTTAGAACTTAATAATAAGCAAAGAATTCTTTTAATCACGGGGCCCAATACAGGTGGGAAAACGGTAGCCTTAAAAACAGTGGGATTATTGACTTTAATGATGCAATGCGGGATTTTAGTTCCAGCGAGTGAATTGTCTGATTTAGCAATATTTGATCAAGTATTCGCCGATATTGGTGATGAACAATCAATTTCACAATCACTATCAACATTTTCTTCGCATTTAACTAAAATCATTTTAATGATTGAAAATGTTGAGTCGAACTCACTAATTCTTCTAGATGAGCTAGGAAGCGGAACCGATCCTAATGAAGGAGTCTCACTCGCAATAGCTATTTTAAATGAATTTAAAATATTTGATATTCGAATGATGGTAACGACACACTATTCTGAACTTAAGAGTTATGCATATGAACAAGAAAATATGATTACAGCAAGTGTCGCATTCGATAAAAAAACATTAAAACCGCTTTATTACCTGCAAATGGGGACGACCGGATCATCTCATGCTTTTTTAATTGCTAGACGCCTAGGTTTAAAAGAATCAGTTGTTAGCGATGCTGAATTCACATATAAAGGCAGACAAACTAATTTAGCAAAGGTAATGGAAAAACTAAATGATGAGATGTTATTTTTGCAAAGACAAAAAGAACAACTCGTTCTTGAAATTGAGCAAGGAAGAAAAGCTAAAAATGATTTTCAAATTGCTCGAAAAAAGTTACTTAGCGAACAAGATAAAGTGATCGAAGAAACAAGAAAAAAAGAAGAGGAAAAATGGAATGATTTAAAGGATGAAACAAATGCAATTATCTTAAATCTCCAACAGAAAAGCGAACTATCTAAACCAGAAATAGCAGCATTAAAACATCAATTAAATCAAACAGTTGAAGCTCATTCACTATCATCTTATACCGATGAATTAATAATAGGCGATAGCGTTTTTATCTTGCCTTATCAACAATATGGTAAGATAGTTTCTAAAAAAAGCGATAAATATCGTGTAGTTTTTGGTCAGTATAAACTAGATTTTAATGAATATGATTTAAGAAAAGATGAAATAAAGAAAACAAAAAAAGTCACTAAGACCAAAGATAAAACAACTAGTGGCACAACGCCTAAAGCAACCGCTAAACTAGAACTAGATTTAAGAGGTTACCGCTTTATGGAGGTTGAAGGTGCTATGGATCAAGCGATTGACCGGGCCCTGCTATCAAATATGACATCAATGCGTATTATTCACGGCTTTGGTAGTGGAGCAGTACGAAAAGCTGTCTATGATTATATTAAAGCATCCCCCTATATTGCCTCTAGTCGCTTTGGTGAAGAAGGTGAAGGGTTAAACGGTGTTACGATTATTACATTAAAATAAAGCGTATGGCTTGATATATCTTATAAAAAATATTATAATTAAATAGTCTTAAATAAAAAAATAAGGAGATTATAATGACTGACTATCAAGGACAACCCTACCAAGAGGTTATTGGAAAACAAGGATTAGTAGTTGTGAAATATTTTGCTGAATGGTGTGGACCGTGCAAAATGCTGAACCCCGTCTTGCAGACTGTATCTGAGGAGAAAAAAGATGTTTCATTTGTTGCTATCGATATTGACAAGTTTAGAAATCAAGCAGTAGATGCTGGTGTTCGTAGTGTACCAACAGTAGTGATTTATAAAGACGGTGAAGAAGTTGATCGTCAAAGTGGCTATCAGCCAAAAGATAAAATTTCAGCTTGGATTGATAAACATAAATAATTAAGCACTTAGGTGCTTTTTTTTTCTGACGTTTGGTGCAATTAGTTGATAATTTTATTTTCTACAGACTCCAAAATGTC
>CAZDCS010000077.1:0-6150 GCA_964504015.1 uncultured Mariniplasma sp.
ATTACCGGAGGTTTAGGCTTTCGGTTTTGTTTTTGATGTGGTATAATGTATAAAGGATTGGGAGATATTATATGGGACTATTTAAAAAATTGTTTGGCAAAAAAACAAAAGATAACCGGTATCAACTAGGGCTTCATAAAACAAAAGAAAGCTTAGGAAATCTTAAAGCGGTGTTAGCAGCGTCATCTAAGATTGATGATGAATTGTTTGATTCGTTAGAAGATATTTTTATTCAGGCTGATATTGGAGTTGAGACTGTTATTTATTTTATTGAACAATTAAGAGAACAAGTGGAAGCTAAAAAGATTAGTGATCCAAATGATTTAGCAGAAATTATTGTCGATAAAATGTTTGAGATATATTTAAAAGGTGAGTTTGTTCAAACTGATCTCAACTATGATGAATCAGATATAAATGTTTATTTATTTGTTGGTGTTAATGGCGTTGGTAAAACAACATCAATTGGAAAACTAGCTAAGCAACTAAAAGATGACGGAAAAAAAGTGATGTTGGTTGCTGCTGATACATTTAGAGCTGGTGCAATATCACAATTAGTTGAATGGGGGAAAAGAAGTGAAACTTTTGTTTTTACCAAAGAAACTAATTGCGACCCATCTAGTGTTATCTATGATGCTCTCAAGGTTGCTCAAAAAGAACATTATGATGTTGTATTATGTGATACCGCAGGACGGTTGCAAACTAAAGCTAACTTAATGTCTGAGCTGGCAAAAATGAAACGTGTTATTCAAAAACTCATACCAAATGCGCCGCAAGAAACACTTTTAGTAATTGATGCTACTACAGGACAAAACGGGATGCGCCAAGCAGAGGTGTTTAAGGATTCTACTGCTGTTAGCGGAATTATTTTAACAAAACTAGATGGTACTGCAAAAGGCGGGATTGTCTTAGCTATTAGGCACTTATATGATTTGCCGATAAAGTATGTGGGTCTAGGTGAAAAAATTGACGATTTAGTTTTATTTGATATCGAGCAATATATTTATGGATTATTTAAAGATTTCTTTTAAGGTGGGCTATGTCACATTTAGATAAAAAGGAACAATTAAATCAGTTATTTGACTTATATGGATGTTTATTTACAGAAAAGCAAAACATCTATTTTCATTTATACTATCGCCAAGATTATTCACTTAATGAAGTAGCAGAGCTATATAGTGTGAGTCGAAATGCAGTTTTTGACCAGCTAAAAAAAGTGGAGAAGCACTTAATTGATTATGAAGATAAATTAAAACTGCTAGAGTTGCAAAACAAACGGTTAGAACTAATTGACAAAGCATTAAAGAATAATGATATATCATTATTAAAGCAGATTAGAAAGTTGGATGAGTAATGGAGCAAAACAGTTTAAGTTCAAGATTGCAAATGGCGATGCGCCGTTTGACGGGTAAAGGTTCTTTAACTGAATCAGATATTGATCAAATGATGCGCGAAGTAAGATTGTCCTTACTAGAGGCTGATGTCAATTTCAAAGTAGTTAAAGGCTTTATTGCGAATATAAAACAACAAGCAACTGGCGAAAAAATATTAAAAGGATTAAATCCTGGTCAACAAGTTGTTAAAATTGTGCATGAGCAACTAAAACAAGTTATGGGTAGTGATGCTGAGGGGATTAGATATAATATTAATGGTCTAACAACTATTATGACAATTGGTCTACAAGGATCAGGGAAAACAACTGCAATCGGTAAACTTGGGATCTATATTAGAAAAACAGAAAAGAAAAAAGTTATGTTTATCGCAGCTGATGTTTATCGTCCTGCAGCGATAGAGCAACTTCAAACTATTGGGAAACAAGTAGGTATTGAAGTTTATGAAAAAGGTCTTATTGACGCTCAAAAAATTGTTAAAGATGGTTTAAAATATGCTGAAGAAAATGATTATGATGTTGTAATTATTGATACAGCGGGTCGTTTGCATATTGACCAAATAATGATGCAAGAATTGATTGACATTAAAAAAATTGCTAAGCCTACTGAGATATTGCTTACAGTTGACGCGATGACAGGTCAAGATGCAGCAAATATTGCTAAGGGGTTTCATGATCAACTAGATGCTACTGGTGCTATTTTAACTAAATTAGATGGTGATACGCGCGGTGGTGCGGCATTATCGATTAAAGAAATATCAAATATTCCGATTAAGTTTGCCTCAAGTGGCGAGAAAATGGACACTTTTGAACTTTTCCACCCAGAGAGAATGGCATCACGTATTTTAGGTATGGGGGATGTTTTAACTTTAATTGAAAAGGCAACAGATGCGATTGATGAAGATGATGCTAAAAACATGATGGAAAAATTGATGTCTAATACGTTTAACTATAACGATTTATTGAAACAGTTTAAAATGATTAAAAAGATGGGGTCTGTCTCGAAAATAATGGGCTTTATGCCTGGGATGGGACAAATGAAAAAGGCTGCATCGCAAGTTGATGATAAGCAGTTTGAACAAATGGGTGTTTTGATTCACAGTATGACATCAGCCGAAAGAAGAGATCCTAAACTAATTGATAGAAGTTCACGAAGAAGAGATCGTGTAGCTAAAGGTTCAGGGATGAGAGTTGCTGATCTTAACCGCTTGCGGCAATCACTAGAAACGCAAAAAACAATGATGAAAAAAATGATGACTATGGATGAGAAACAGTTAGAAGGGTTATCGAAAAACCCAAATCAACTTATGCAGTCACCAAAGATGAAAAAAGGAAAAGGTAAAAACAAGGGTCATTTTAGGAGATGATGGCCTTTTTTTTCCACATAAACTGTGGGAAAGTTCTAACTCTATGTATGATAAAATTGAGAAAAGGGAGAATAACATGAAAAAACTAATTTTAGTTGATGGGAACTCCATTATGTTTAGGGCATATTTCGCGACAGCATACCCAGGTGCGAAACTTATGCAGACAAAACAAGGCATTTATACAAATGCGCTTTTTGCCTTTGTGGGTATGTTTGAAAAAATAGTAACAACCGATGCGACACACGCCTTAGTGGCTTTTGATACTAAAGAACCGACTAAAAGGCATATAGCCTATCCTGAATATAAAGCTGGTCGGTCAAAGATGCCAGAAGAACTTGGGATGCAAATTCCTTTGATTCACGAGTATCTAAGTTTAAATGGGGTTAAATTGTATAGTAAACCAGGCTATGAGGCAGATGATATTATTGGAACACTGGCAAAGCGGGCAGGAGAGCAAGGATATAAGGTTGAAATATTTTCAAGTGACCGCGATTTATTACAGTTAGTTGATAATAATATTACGGTTAACCTCTTAAAAAAAGGGATGAAAGAAGTTCATCGTTTTGATCCTGAAAAACTCTTTGAAACATATGAACTAACACATAATCAAATTATTGATTTAAAAGCATTAATGGGTGATGCTTCAGATAATATCCCAGGAGTTCCCGGGGTTGGAGAAAAGACAGCGACTAAGTTATTGAAACAATATGGAACCTTAGAAGCTGTTTATGCGAATAAAGATGAAATTAAGGGTAAGCTTGGCGAAAAAATTAGAGATAATGAAGAGCTTGCTTTTATGAGCAAAGAGCTTGTTACTATTGAAATAGATGCTGAAATTGACCCTGTTGTTGAAAACCTCTTACGAGTAGAAGTTAGCAAAAAAGAATTGGCTTCCTTTTATCAAACATATGAACTTCATGCCTTTGTTAAAAAAATGGATTTAACGACACTAAATCATGAGCAATGGGAATATAGAGTTATTCAAGATGAATATGAGTTAGCTAAAATATTAGAAGGGGATTTAGCGATTCATTTTGAGTTTAGCGATTATAATTACCATAAGTGCTCCTTATGGGGAGTTGGTATTTCTGATGGAGCAAACCATTATTTTCTAACTGCAGATTTTGCCTTAACATCAATCAACTTCCAAATGTATTTAGCAGATGAGAGCATTTCAAAATATATTTATGATCTTAAAGCAGTGCAGGTGTTTTTGCTGTGGCAAAAACTAGAACTAAAAGGAGTTACTTTTGATTTGTTGCTTGCTGCTTATCTAGTTGATTCCCATCTGGGAAAAGAAGAGTTTAAGCGGATTGTTTCTTCTTTTGCTTATGAAGATATGTTATATGATGACAGCGTTTATGGTAAGGGAGCTAAGAAGAATCTTCCTAAGCCAGCCACTTATCACCGGCATATTGCTAGTAAAGCTAAAGCTATTCACCGGCTTAAAGGGCAAATAATGTTGCGGTTAGAAGAACAAAAACAACTGCACTTGTTGAGTGATATTGAGCTTCCGTTAGCCCAAGTTTTAGCACAAATGGAATTCCAAGGTCTTTTAGTCGATCAAGTGGAACTCGATAAACAAGACAAAGATTTAACCAAACGTTTGGTTGTTATCGAACAAGAGATACATTTTTTGGCAGGTGAGAAGTTCAATATTTCTAGTCCGAAACAACTTGGTGAAATACTTTTTGACAAATTGGAATTACCGATGGGTAAAAAAACTAAAACAGGATACTCAACTAATGTTGACGTGTTAGTCAAACTAGAAAACAAGCATCCTATAATCAACCAAATTATGCAATACAGGCAGTTAAAGAAACTGCATTCAACCTATATTGTTGGTCTGAGACAAAATATCTTTGCTGATGGTAAGGTCCACACAATTTATAAGCAAGCTTTAACAACGACGGGGAGGCTATCATCAATTGATCCTAATTTGCAAAACATCCCAATTAGGACAAAAGAAGGTAGAAAGATACGAAAACTGTTTCTCCCCAAAGAAAATCATTATTTTATTGGCTCTGACTATTCGCAAATCGAATTAAGGGTTTTAGCTGATGTCGCACAAGTTAAGTCTTTAATTGAAGCCTTTAATCTTGATCAAGATATTCACACAAAAACAGCTCAAGAAGTCTTTCATGTTGAAAAAGTGACATCAGAACAAAGAAGAGCAGCAAAAGCTGTTAATTTTGGGATTATTTACGGGATAGGTGCTTGGAGTTTAAGTGATGATATAAATGTTTCCCCTAAAGAGGCACAAGCTTATATTGATAAATATTTAGAAATATATCCTGAGATTAAAACATATATGGAAAACACTATTGTTTATGCTAAAGAGCACGGTTATGTTGAAACAATAATGAAAAGAAGAAGATATATCCCAGAGCTGATATCGCCAGTTTATAATCAAAGAGCTTTTGGTGAAAGAACCGCACTTAACGCTCCTATTCAAGGGAGTGCTGCTGATATTTTAAAAAAAGCGATGATTGATATTTTTCAATACTTGAAAACTAATAATAAGAAAACAAAACTAATACTACAAGTTCATGACGAATTAATACTTGAAGTGCCTGAAACAGAAGTAAAAGAAATGAAAGAGATTATTCCTAAAATGATGAGGGATGCTGTTAGATTGAAAGTTGAACTCAAAACATCTTGTGATATCGGTAAAAATTGGTACGAACTTAAATAGAGGTGAAATTAGATGCCAGAACTTCCTGAGGTTCAAACGGTTAGAGTAACATTAGAAAAAGAATTGAATAGTGATGTGATCATCAAAGTGGCTGATTATTATTCGAAATTGATAAGAAGTGATGTTGATGATTTTAAAAAACTTATCCAGGGTCAAACCATTAACCGGATTGATCGAAAAGGTAAGTATCTTATTTTTATCCTAGATACTCATGTTATGATTATCCATTTACGAATGGAAGGAAAGTTCTATATTAAAAAACAGGAGCCAATTGAAAAACACGAGCATGTTATTTTTCACTTAAAAAGTGGTAGAACATTAAGGTATCATGATGTTAGAAAATTTGGTACGATTACACTCCTAGATATTAAAACATATTTAGATGTTCCACCTTTGAGTGTTTTGGCTAATGAGCCTAAAGATATTGATCTAGCTAAACTTTATCAAAAACTACAAAAAAAGACAATCGCGATTAAATCAGCTTTGCTTGATCAGCACTTAGTAGCAGGGCTTGGTAACATCTATGTCGATGAGGTTTTATTTAGAAGTAAGATTCATCCGCTTAGACCGTCTTGTTTGATTTCTAGAAAAAAACTTCAACTAATTATCGATTCCTCTGTTATAGTTCTTGATAAAGCAACTCAATTAGGAGGGACAACAATTCGCTCTTATACTTCTAGTTTGGGAGTGCATGGAAGGTT
>CAZDCS010000078.1:0-6094 GCA_964504015.1 uncultured Mariniplasma sp.
GCCCATAATGATAAAATAACTCATATAATTTCTGAATTTCGCTTTTTTTAGTGCCCTGCCCACTAAAAAATGTAATATTTTCATCTTTGATGATTGTCCTTAGATTCCCAAGAACTCTAATAAATGTTTCAGGGCCGACATTTCCTATTTCTAAGATTTTATTATTTGGTAATTTATTAACGCCTTTTTTCTTTCTTATCTTGTTTTCTTTAATAATTCTTATTACATCGTCACTCCCTGATATCACAAACATATTTTCAGATAACAATCGATATTTTCGCTTGTAGTTGTTTTGTTCAATAAACTCATTATAGTTTTTCATTGCTTCCCTAATCTTAGTCAATAAATTGACTAAGTGGTAATTGATTGAGCCCCGCCAAACAAAGGTATAGCGGTTTGCGTTTGCTTCTATCTTTGTTCCATCTAGGTAAAGGTCTTTTAAGGTCACATAGTTTCTTGATTCTAAGATGCTTAAAAATTGATAATGGATGTTATCAATAATAGCTTTGTTTAATTTATCATTGATGAAATTGTAAAAGGCATCTCGTTTTGGTTTTTGCCCTCTAGCTAAGGTTATAAAACCTAGATCCCTTTGGCATCTAGATACTATTTCATCAATTGATCTAATTCCTTTCATGTTTGCATATAAAACTAATGCGAACATCATAATTGGATTAAACGCCCTACGACCTTTTGGTTTATACATCTTTAGCAACTCACTAAAATCTAATTCCTCCATTATTTTGAGAAGTGTATATACTGGGTCATCTTTGTCTAATTTAAGTTCTAAGTAACTAAATGTCGAAAACAGTTGATTTTTTTCGAAATATTCGTTAAAATATAAGTGGTTTTTCATACTTATATTTTATCATATAAGTTGAAATGTAAAAAAGGTATTTCACAATTTTGTGATTTACCTTTTTTATTGCTTTGTTAGTGGCTATTTAACGACAGCCCCTTTTGTCTATAAGCATTAGCTAATTAGTGTTTTTTCTAGATATCAATGTATCTTGCTGTCATTTATGCTTAACTATGTTAAAATATAAATGAAAAAGGATGATGAAGATGATTATTGATACACACGCTCACCTAAATACTAAAGACTATGATTTTAGTCTAGTTGAAGTTTTAGATCGCTCAAAACAAAATAGAGTTAACAATATTATTGTTATCGGGATGGATAAGACATCAAACCAATTAGCTATTGAATTAGCAAAACAACATAAAATGTTGTTTGCTACTGTTGGCGTTCACCCAAGCTATGTCGATAATGAGACGACAGATCACTTGTCAGAGCTACTAAAATTTGAAAAAGTGGTTGCTATTGGCGAATGCGGGATTGATCTTTACTGGAGAAAAGATAATCTGGATTTACAAAAAAAGATCTTTATTGAACAAATAGAATTAGCGGTTAAAACAAATCTCCCTTTAGTCATTCATGTTAGAAGTTCTTTTGACCAAGTATATAATTGCTTATTACCATACAAAGGAAAAGTAAAAGGGGTATTTCATTGTTTTAGCTCAAATGTTGATGATGCTAAGAAAGTAATTGATTTAGGTTTTTCGATTGGCGTTGGCGGACCAGTTACGTTTAAAAATGCGAATGAGCTGAAACAAATTGTTAAACAAATTGATTTAAAACACATTTTAGTAGAAACTGACAGCCCGTATTTAACTCCGATGCCTTATCGGGGCAAAAAGAACGAACCGGGATATACACTATATGTTGTAGAAAAAATCGCAGAGATAAAGGGAATATCAACCATAGATGTAGCCAAAAAAACTACAAACAACGCAATAGAATTATTTAACTTAGGAGGAATTATATAATGAAGAAAAGATTATTAAGTGCTTTAATCGCAACATTTTCACTTTTTATACTCGCAGGATGTTCACTAGACTTAAGAGCCGAGGTCCCATTTGAATCACCACACTCATATGAACTTCTAAGAATTAATATGATTGCTGAGGTTATGCCGTCAGTTGTCGCTGTTATAACAGAAACAGGTCACGGATCAGGGATTATTTTTAGAGGTGAACCTATTGATGATGTCTTAACTAGATATTATATTATGACTAATTATCATGTTATTAAAGATGGTGGAGAAATGATGATCCACTTTGGTAATATTATTGATGATATACCAGTAGTTGACTACGCCGGAAATGCTGCTTATGATATAGCCGTTGTTAGAATTATAACAGCAGAAAACCTAAGAGTTCATCCGGTTGCGCCAATTGATAACAATACAATCACTGAAATTCTAGTAGGTCAAGACGTCTATGCGATTGGAACACCACAAGGTCTCACTAAATTTAATGCAGTTTCTCAAGGGATTGTTAGTCTTAACTCATATCCATATAATGGGATTCCTGGGTTGGTAATTATGCATGATGCAGAACTAAACCCGGGAAACAGTGGGGGGCCACTGTTTAATTTGAATGGAGAATTGATAGCTATCAATGTTGCTAAGGTTTCATACATTTCAACATTAGAGGGTACAATACCTGCTGAAGGTCTAAACTATTCATTAAACATAAACACAATAGCGCCTATTGTTAGAAATTTTACTGAAGATGACTACCGGGTTGTAGAAAGAAGACCAAGACTAGGAGTTACGGTTCAAGAAGTTTCATTGTTCTTAGAAGAAAATGATGCATCATTGCTACCAGAAAACCCGGTTGGAGTAGTCATTATTAATTTTGACTTAACAAGAAATGCTCATGAAGAGTTAGAAGTGTATGACCTTATCATTAAAATGAACGGTGTAGCAATTTTATCTATTGCCGAACTAGCTGCACAACTAGATGGTGCGGAATTCGGGGACTCACACGAGTTAACCGTATTGCGTAAGATAGGAGATGTTTTTGAAGAGGTTACAGTTACAATAATATTGTCGTGATCGTAGAAAAACTATTTAAAAAAATGGGTGAAAAGGGCTTAACAATAGCATTTGCAGAAAGTATGACAGGAGGGGCCCTTTCGTTTGAAATGATTAAAAACCCTGGAGCATCAAAGATTATTAAAGGAAGCATAGTTGCATATAGTAGGGACATGAAAGTCAAACTTTTAGGTCTAAATGAAAGGGAGATTGAAGAACAATCTCTTGTTAGCTCGTATGTTGCAAAAAAAATGGCACAAAGTATTCAAAAAATGACAGATGCCGATATTGGTGTTGGTCTAACAGGTAATGCTGGACCAAGCAAGCAACTTGGTACTGACAAACTCAAAGCGTGGATTGCAATAGCTTATCAAGGGGAAACAAAAACTTTTGATCTGGACTTTTTCGGTATTACAAGAATAGAAGCAATCCAAAAAACCGTTAAAGTAGCCTATGAAAAAATATATGAGTTAGTTAAGTGAAATTTAGAGTTATGAAAATAACTTAGAGAAACTAAGAACAGGGGGCACTATGTCTGAGATAGCGGCTTTATTTACAGGAAGTTCAATAATTGTTTATCTACTGATTTTTATTCTAAAAACAATTGAGGTTGCTGTTGCAGTTATTAGGATTATCTTAATCACAAAAGGGAATAGAATAACAGCATCAATTATCTCGTTTTTTGAAGTCTTATTGTGGTTGTTTTTGGTTAGTGTCGTTTTAATTGGTATTCAAGAAAACCCCACTAAAGCAATTATTTACGCCCTAGCATTTGCTCTTGGACAATATCTAGGCTCTGTTATAGAAGAGAATATGGGGATTGGTAGTGTTAGAGTTGAAGTGATTGTAATTAGGGATGATGAGGAAAAACTCGTTGAAACTCTAAGGTCAAAAGGCTATGCAATCACAGTGTTTGAAGCTAAGGGGATGAAGATGCCTCGTAGTATTCTACTCTTTTATGTTCCCAGAAAAAAAGTGAGAAATCTCGTTGCAGAAATCAAAGAAAACCAAGAAAATTCAGTGATCACAATTGAAGATGTAAAACCACTGTATGGCGGATTTAGACGCTTTGGAAGTAGAAAAAAATAAGTAAATAATTAAAGTAGGAACCAAGAAAAACTCACACCAAAAAACAATTGTATTAAATCACTTTATATGATATAATAATTTGGCATAAGATATATCCTTGTCTTATTGAGACCATAGACCAAAAGGAGGTGGAACAGATGAGAAAATACGAAGTTATGTATATCATCCGTCCAACTGTAGAAAGCGAGAACGTCAAAACTATTGTCAATAAATTTAATGAGCTATTGTTAGATATGACAGTAAAGTTCTAGAGCTTAAAGAGTTGGGACTAAAATTTTTAGCTTATGAAATTGAACATCATAGAAAAGGCTATTACATTTGGATGAAAGTTGAAGCAAACAATGATGCTATTGTGGAATTCAACCGTGTTGTTAGAATCGATGAAGACGTTATTCGCTTCATTGTTGTGAAAGAAGGCGAATAAAATATGATTAACAGAGTCGTTTTAGTTGGTAGAATTACCAAGGATCCAGAATTAAAAATGACCCAATCAAATATTGCAGTTATATCATTTACATTAGCTGTAAACCGTCAATTTACTGATCAATCAGGTGAGAGACAAGCAGATTTTGTTCAATGTGTCGTTTGGCGCAAACAAGCAGAAAACCTAGCAAAATATGTCCAAAAAGGGGCATTGCTTGGTATTGAAGGACGAATTCAAACAAGAACTTATGAAGCTGATAATGGTACTAGATATGTCACAGAAGTTGTTTGTGACTCGGTCCAGTTTTTAGAGAGTAAAGCAAAAAGCAATGAAACAACTCCATTTGTTCAAAAAGAAACTCCGGTTGTTTCACAAACAAAACCCAATTCTGATAATGATGAGTTCTATGAAACAAGTAAAGAACTTGCAGCAGAAGAAGATTTACCATTTTAAGGAGGAAAAAGAATGTATAAACCAAGACGCGGTGGATTCAAAAGACGTCGTAAAGTATGTCACTTCACCCAAAATAAAGCTGAAAACATCGATTTTAAAGATACTGAATTATTGAAACGTTTTATTACAGATCGTGGAAAGATTTTACCAAGACGAGTAACAGGGACTACAGCAAAGTGGCAACGTCCACTTGCTAAAGCAATTAAAAGAGCACGTCACATGGCATTATTGCCATTTGTTAAAGAGTAATTAATAAAACTGCATATGATTATGCAGTTTTTTTATTAGGATCCCATAATAAGTTATGACGGAAAAACATAGGTTGCAGTTTGTTTAATAGGATCTATTGTGATTTTGATTATTTATGTATAGGGACTATTTGATTTGCACTAAATTTAAAGTCTTTATAATGCCCTCTATAAATGATACAATAGAAGTAAAGATTTAATAAAAGGGGACAACCATATGGCATTTAAAATTAAACTTGATACAAAAAGACAATATAATTATCCAAAGTCTATAAAAGAAGTTGATGAACTCACAGGAGAACAGTTCGAACTTTTTATTTTTGAGTATCTAAAACAGTATCAAGATTATGACGGGAAACTCACAGAAAAAAATGATTACGGAGTAGATATTTTGCTTTGGCGTAAGGAAGAACCATCGAATAGGTTCGGCGTTCAATGTAAAAGATATGGCCCAAAAACAATTTTAGGGGAAAATGATTTAATGAAAATGCAAAAAGGAGTTACGCATTATGGACTGTTTAACTCTCAGACAAAGAAACCTAATTTGATTTTGTTCACCTCTGCGGAAAAAAACCAGATTACAAATAGAGGGTTGGAGTATATCGTAAATGAAGAGATTAACGGGTATTACCGTGAAGACATAATAAGCATAATTAAAGACATTGATGAAAAACTCAATCGAGATATAAATAAATCCAATTACAGCAATATAGCATTTGAAACTAGTAAAATGAAAAAAGGATCATTTAGGGAAGATACTAAATTTGTTGATATGCTCAAAAGAGAGAGAATGAATATATCAAAATATAACAAAATAACGCCAGTTTACTTAGTGTACAACGATAAAGACATTAAAGATATTGTCTATAAGAAGCCGATAAGCCTAGATGCGTTACTCGAGGTTAAGGGGTTTGACAAGAAAAAAATAAATTTATTCGGTGAATATCTAGTGAATAGAATTAGAGCCTTTATGAAACTAGATAGCTTAAAAAGCAAAG
>CAZDCS010000079.1:0-6023 GCA_964504015.1 uncultured Mariniplasma sp.
TGTCAAAAAAAATTATTGCTATTATTTATGATTATTGCACTACAACTGTTATAATGGAGTTATCAAATAAACCAAGGAGAATATCTATGAAATTCATTAGCACAAGTAACGCCCCAGCAGCAATCGGACCATATAGTCAAGCTGTAATGGTTAAAGACACGCTTTATGTATCAGGACAACTTCCATACATCCCACAACCAATGAAGTTAGTTAGCGACTGCATTAAAGATCAAACACTACAATCACTAAAAAACATTTTAGCGATTGTTGAGCAAGCTGGACTAAAGAAAGAAAATATTGTTAAATGTGGAATCTTTATGCAAGATTTAAGTATGTTTAAAGAGATGAATGAAGTTTATGCTGACTTTTTTAAAGAACATAAACCAGCACGTTTCGCCGTTGAAGTTAGACGGTTGCCTTTAGATGTTTTAATTGAAATTGACGCGATTGTCGTAAAATAATATCTATAAAAAAAGCCCTTTGATTTGATGAGTTCATTCTCATCTAAGGGCTTTTTTATTTATACTAAATATCGTATTGTGATAAGATTTGCGCTGGTGTTCTTCTTAATAATAGGAACACTGGAAATAACCCAGCTAACATGTTTAACAAATAAAGCAATGCTATCCCTAAGATAACAGATAATGGGCTTACAGCAAAAAATTGAAACTCACCTAACAAGCCTGCTTGCAATTTGTTTAAAGCATAAACTGCTAATAAATAACCAAGCAATGTTGAAATTGTTGTCAATACAAAGATTTCAATTACAAATGAGCGAAAAACATCCTTTTTCTTAACACCTAAGGCCCGGTAAACACTAACTTCATAAATTCTTGAAATAAGTGATGACCTGATTACAAAATAAAACCCCAATAATGAAAATCCAATTAGAAACGCTGATGTTCCAAGAGTTGACACTAAAACCATTTGTTGTTGTTGCTTAATTTCATCATAAGTTCCTTGAAAAACATCACTAACTAATTGAATACCAGGTAGTAATTCCAATTCAGCAATTAACCTTTCAGTATCATTAGTTGCAATAAAAAACATATTAGAACTTTTAGAAAAAATAAATCGTTCAATGTCATTATTCGTAAGAAGGCGGATTAGATCACCATTCTCAATACTATGGATTCCGCTAACGGTTATCTCCGTTTCGCCATCAATGAGTATTTTCGGCCAAGACCCAGGATAATCATTTCCCAAAGTTAGTATCTCATAGAGTCCTTCTGATATAACTACTTCTCCTAGTTTTGGCATAGCACCTGCCACTAAATCAGAATTAGAAAATAACTGATAAGGACGTAGATGATAAGGACGTAGAATCTCGGAGATTCTAGATAAAGCAACAAAAGCAGCCATAGTTCTCTCCATAAAAATCAATCTAACTTCAGTATCAACAATCCCAACAATCCTCATTTCTTGACCTTGAAACAAAAGTTTCTCATGAAAAATATGTTGATAACTCCAAATACCCATTTCCTGACCTTCACTCCGCTTAACAAGCTCTTCTGCAAGCGATTTGCTGATTAAAATTTCTTGCTTGTTTTCTGGCATTTTTCCGGCAAATAAATCGCTAACTTCGACATCTTGAGTTAACACGACTTGTCCAAAAACACCAGTTTGCAAAACGCTTCCACCTGGCCCTGTGAAAGGCAGGGCTATTCGCCCATAAACATTAATGAAAAAAGCAGTGTCCCCATCTTGTTTTGTAGCTAGAACATCATCATAAGTAACAGCGTTATCATCATGATACTGAAAAACTGAAACATGTCCTTGGCTAATTGGCATAGATGGCTCTGGGTTAACAATTAAGGCAGCAGCAAGGACCGCGATTGTAATCGCGATAACGATTCCAGCTGTAAAAAAACTGAAAAGCATTAGTTTACCCTTAGCACTAGTTGCTATAATTTTTTGAAACGCCATTATAAATGTCTGTCTAAACGAGATAACAGATCTCGATTGAACTTTTACCTCTTTATTATCTAGCATTTGTGAATCAAATGCTGTTTCAATTAATTCTTCTCTTGTTTTTTTAATGTATTTTTCATCTTTAATAATAACTCCTGAGCTATCATCGACAAGCCTGATTTTTTTCAGGTTTGAATCAATATCTAGATACAAAGTTTTGTTTTTTACGATTAAACGAATTGAAATCGGAGTCCTCTCTTTTTCATCATTAAAAACATGTAACTCAACATTTTCATCTTGATACCTTGAAACAGGAGTTAAATCCTTTAAATAGATTGTGTCATCATTTTCCACATCATAGTTCTCAGAAATGCTATTTTGATAATCATTAACAATTTGACCATCTTTAAGCTCAATTATCCGGTCTCCATAAAATTTAGCAATTTCTTTTTCATGCGTGACTAATATCACTAATTTATCTAGTGATATTTGTTTAATAATATTCATAATATCAAGTGTATTTTTACTATCAAGATTACCGGTGGGCTCATCTGCTATAATCACTTTAGGGTTTTTAACTAACGCTCGTGCTATTGCAACTCTTTGTTGTTGTCCTCCTGATAACTGTAACCCCTTTTTCTTTCTAAAGGGATACATATTAACAGCTTTTAAAATATAGTTGACTCGCTGTTCAACGATTTTTGGATCTGTGATCCCAATCATTTTCAAAACAAAAGCAATATTGTCAAAAACTGAAAGGTTAGGTAACAAATTATAGTTTTGAAAAACATACCCCACATTTTCATTTCTAATTTCATCCCATGTAGCAGCATTATAGCGCTCGATTCTTTCATCGCCAAATTGAATAACACCTGAGCTGAGCTTATCTAGACCACCAATAACATTTAGTAAAGTTGTTTTACCTGATCCTGATGGACCATGCAAGACAACAAGACCCTTATCGGGGAATGTAATTGAGATATCATTTAAAACATGAATTTCATTTTTTTGACGACGATTAAAATACTTTTCTAAGCGATTAACTTTAATCATGACTTATTCCTCCCTACTCATAGTTATTGTTTCAATAACTGATTGCCTAAATACTTTTTTGTTAAATCTTAATCCCAACCATGCCCCTAAAAGCATAAAGACGCCTAGAAGAATTGCATAATCGATATGTTCCATATATTTAATCGCATCTCCAATAAAAGAGAAATTATTACTTAACACTTGCAAAATAATAATTGTAATAACAAAACCGACAACAGACATAATAACTTGCTCAATTATAACTAAACGAGCTAAAGATGATTTATTGGCCCCAATCGAACGATAGATTGCAAAATCTTTTTTCCTTGCATTCATAACATTACGTGTAACAGCATGAACAATGGTATAGATGAAAATACCGAAAACCCCTAAAAACACTACTGCAACTAAACTCGCAAAAAAGACTAGGGCTTCTCTTTCGGGACTATGTATGTTTGCAGGATAAAAAACACGATAAGTTTCACTATCAATACTTTGAACTAGCAAGTTACCTGACTTATGACCATCAATACTTAATGAGATAATATTATTAGCAGAAATTAAATATTCGTTTTTTGCTTGTTCTAAAAGATATTCAAAAAGCTCATCATACCTCTCTCTATTAATAACACCCGAGGTTCTACCGCTTAAACTATCTGGTACAGCAACGCTCAAGCCTATCATTTCCCTACTCACAATGGTACCAAGTGCAGTTCGCGCGCTAAATGTGATTGTTTGATCTGTTAGAATGGTTATAGGACCTTCACCATAAACTAAAACATCATGTTGCAGCGACTCAAAGGAGCGCTCTAAAAAGACAGAGGCAGAATCGTGGGTGAAAGATAGCGATTGCCCTATTGCATCACTTGTCCTCCAGTAGAGATTAAGATCAATTAGTTCGACTAATTTTGAACTATCTCGCAAAAACGCATCAGAGAAATAAACTATATTACGATCTCTTTTATCGATTCCAACAATTTCAAAGTGGCCGATACTATTACTTACACCTTGATCAGTATCTCCGAAAGAATTGGAAAATTCTCCTGCAGTAAACTCAACTTGGTCTCCAATAATAAAATTATGAAAAAAACCCGAAGACATTACAATCTCGTTATACGCTACAGGAAGCCTCCCCTCAACGTCTCTAGCCAAAAGAACATTTGCAGTATCAGTTCCTCTTATAGGGCTAAAGATACTGTGACCATTTTGCATAACACTTAAATGATGCTGATTATAAAACATATTAGCATCTTCATAAACATAATTAACCCCTCGTAGAGCTCCAAAATAAGTTAACTCTTCAATGCTAAACGGTTGACCATCTCTTCTTTCAACAAGTAGTCTTGTTGCAGGAACATTTGGAAAAACTTGAGATTGCGTTAGCCCAGCTTCGCGAATATCTTGCACTTGATTCGTATAAACAAGTGTAAAAACAGCAATAGCAAGAATTTGTAAAAGCAGCAAAAAGAATAGTTTTTTAGGGGTTGCTAAAAGATTTCTAACGGCAAACCTTAAAAGAGTAGCAAAAGTCATCTTTTTAATTTCTGGAACTTTTATTGCAGTAACAATCTCTGCTTTTTTTATCTTTTTGTCTTCAATAACTTCCCCATCATGCATCTTAATTCTACGAGTTGCATACTTTGCTACTTGCTCATAATCATGTGTCACAACAACAACTAATTTATTGACACTAACTTCATGTAATAGCTCCATCACGCTCTTACTTGATTCACTATCAAGATTACCAGTTGGTTCATCAGCAACAATAATTGGGCAATCTTTAGCTAGTGCTCTAGCGATTACCGCTCTTTGTTTTTGCCCGCCTGATAATTTAGAAGCTTTATGATTTTTATGACTTGTTAACCCAACTCTTTCAATTAGCTCTAGGGCTCTTTGTTTTCTTGTTTTAGGGTCATAGCCCTGTATTTCTAGTGCTAATAAGACATTTTGTAAAACAGTATATGAGTCAATAATATTATAGTTTTGAAAAACAAAACCAATATTAGCTCCTCTGTATTTTTCCCAATCAGCTATTGTATAATGTGATGTTTCTTCTCCAAATAAATAGAGTTCTCCTTGTTCATACCCATCAAGTCCACTTACAACATTAAGTAGTGTTGATTTCCCAGAACCTGATTCTCCTGTAACAGCAACAAATTCACCTAGATTAAATTCTAGGTGAATTTTCTTCATTCCAACAGAAACAGTTTCAGTTGATTTGTAATATTTAGCGACATTTTCTAGTTTAATCATACTCATAGTTTTTTTATCCTTTCTAATAGCGGCATAAGCTCATTTGGGTGATCAATAATGTGTGTTGCCTGATATTTCACTAATGTCTTTTTATCTCTAAACCCCCAGGTAACACCAACACTAGTAATTTTAGCGTTGGTCGCTGTTAACATATCAATATCAGAGTCACCAACAAAAAGCACTTCTTCTTTTTTTAGTTTCAAAATATTTAATGCTTGATAAAGCATATCTGGTGCTGGTTTAAGCGGGATCTCGGGGGTGTCACCAATTGAGACATTAAAATATTCATTAAATAGTTTCTTGTTTAGCTCTTTAACTAGATACTCTAATTTATTAGAGACAACAGCTAATTTATAGCCTTGTTTTTTTAGTGTGTCTAGTAAAGGCAAAATCCCTTCATAAGGCGCTGTTTTGTTGTCTTTGTTAGTGTCGTAGTGCTTCTGGAAAGTTTGACAAAGTTCCAAAATATCGATTTTTGTTAATTTTTTTGGTGCGAGCTCTTCAATCATCTCATAAGCGCCGCTTCCCACTGCTTTTTTAACCTCTTTGACACAGTGTGTTAAATGCCCCTTTAACAAGAAGGCGTAATTGATGCTATCAGTGATATCATCAATTGTATTTAAGATCGTACCATCCATATCAAATATTATTCCTTTTATCATCTGTCTCCCCTTTTATTATTTTTCGTAACTAATAATCTAGATCTTAACTACACTATTTACATTATACACTATTCAACGGTATTTCTTTAATGACAACCTTTACATTTTGGAGTGGTTATTGTAGAATATAAGAGCTGGGGATGTTCTGGATTCGTCACGGCATAG
>CAZDCS010000080.1:0-5932 GCA_964504015.1 uncultured Mariniplasma sp.
GATTTATACGCATTATTATTTGAGTTAGATGCATTAGATCTATTGTTTGATGATGCGCGATGACTTGCATTATTCGGATTCATTGCATTTGCCCTTTGATTCGATGCACTTCTATTTGATGTCTTACCCATTTTTTTTCACCTCCTTATCATCTTTATTCCCTCTACTGTTAAACTACATCACTTAAATTTGTTGCCATATATTCTAAATGCTTTTTTGCTACCTCACTATCAAGTTTAACAAGGAGTTTTCGCACCTTTTCAAAAACTACTTCATAGTGCTTCGATAATCCCTTAAAGTCTCCAACAAGCAAGTCCTTATACTCCTTAAAATCCACTTTAGGTAAGTAATTGTGCCTAGTGTTTCCTTTGCTTATCTCTCTTAATCGAACAAAGTTATGGATTACTATATTGTTATGAAAATAATACTTATACTTATTAGCCTGTTTGATTATTTTTGGCAATGAATATAAGTAATACAGCATCGTTGAGATCATCTCATTAATCTCACTAGTCTCTATCTTTACATTTGTGTTCTTGTTAGATAAGTATTGCAAATCTTCTTTACTGCTTTTAATCAGTTTAGACTGAGGATTTTTTATTAACGATCTTTTTATGTATTCTTCCCCTTCATTAAGTTTTTTTACAATCATCAATTCAATTAATAAATCATTATCGTGTCTTATGGTAACTTTATTATCAATATAGTCGACAAATACAGAATCAATGCTGTTTTCTATAATTTAACCTACCTCTTTTGCGGTCATCTTTGTTACAATATAACAATCGATATCAGATAGGTTAGTTAACTCTCCTTTAGCAAAGGAACCATGAGGATAAATTGTCTGAATTTCATTTACCGGAGATAGCAGCTGAATTATTCTAGAAAAATGCTCATAGTGAGAAAACAAAACACTGTCAATATCACATTGCCTAAATATAGGGATAATATTTAGGACCTTGTTTCCCCAAATCTTTTCTAAGTGACCTTCTTCAAATTCCTTGTGACATCTTATTATTGTTTCTTCTAGTTTCTCTGAAACCTTTGGATACGGCGTTAACGCAAAATCTTTATCTTTGATTCTTTTAACACAATCATCTAGATTTGATTTCACAAACAAAACAAGATCTTTCTTATATGTGACTCCTTCTGCAAGTTTTATGCCTACTGGCCCTAGGCCAGTACACTCAACAATAACGTTATCTAATTTTCTTACAGCATCCACAAAATATTTCTGGGCTTTTTGTTCCCCTTGAAAAGTGTAATCTCCATATTTCATTCTATAATCATCAATTTTCAGCACTTTGTAAAGCGGAAACCTTTTTTTGATTGTTTTTATGAAATATGATTTCCCTGCGTTAATGTTACCAAAAACAAAAATTTTCATTCTCTCACCTCACAATACTAACCTATAAAAAATTACTACATTTCTCTTCAAGAAAATTTAATCTTTCGATCCTTCAATAGTTTAATATATAAAACTAACGTTGGAATAAAATCAAATGCCATTCCTAGACCAAACATAACAGCGATTCTTGTTAGTGTTGGTTCAAACACTCCTAGCTTAAATAAAATAAACGCTCCTCCGTAAAACAAAATATTTACAATCAATGATTGATAAAGCATATAATCTGTCTTTCCGACTCCATAAAAGGTTGAATCCATAATATTGTTATAAGCAAATATTATATAAAACCCCAATTGGACAATAATCACACCAAATACTTTATCATAATCGCTTATGTTCATGATATGTTCTAAAAATGGTTTCCATAACGGAATAGTAAGAAGCCAAAGAATAACTATTATCGTTGTTACACAAAAATAACCTAATGTTTTCTTGCTGATTTGCTCATCACCTTCCGCTGTCTCTTTTTTAATTAATTCTCCTAAAGTTAAGACCGGAAGTAACATCCATCCCCAAATAAACCCCATCGACACCCAAAATGTTCCCGCTTCATTTACAATATTAATCATTCTGATTATCATAATCATAAAAGCTAAATTTCTAACAAATGATTCAAGTCCGGAAAAACCACCGACTTTGAACCATTCTTTTAACCAAGTGAAATCAAGTCCTTTGAAAAAGCCCTTTAAGCTAATTGCATACTTCTTAAAGACCACAAAAGCCAAATAGATAAACATAACACTGTTAACAATCAAATTAGTAAAAGCAATCCCGTTAACCCCTAAATTCAAACTAAACCCTAGTTCACTAATAAACAAAGAATCAAAGAAAATAGTGAATATCATTTGAATCACTAAAACGATATAAATTTCTTTTTTTAGTCCTTTTAGTATTAATAACACCATTAGAAATTTAACAAGGTTGCTCGCTACTAATCCAAACAACTCATATCTTATGTAGGTTACCGTCTCATTTATTAAATCCGGGTTTTGAGCCATTGAAGTCACAATGTTTTCAGCGAACACAAACAAGATTGTGCTAAAGAGCACTACTATAACAAACAAAGACAACAATCCTGTTTTTATCTTGTTCCTCGTTTTATCATCACTAAGAATTGTTTTACCCATAATAAAGAACAAGGGTAAAATTAGCATTTCTTGGAGAACCTCAAAGATTAAATTAATATATTGCAATTGCGACGCAATATTAAAGCCCCAATCTCCAGGCAAATTGCCAAGGAAGTTAAATCGAACTGTTATATAGATTGTTGGTAGTAACCCTGTAACTAATATTGCTAAAAATAATTTTGAATCAAATCTTTTGAGACTTTGTCTTATCATTGTTCATGCTCCTTGTTTTTTATAAACACTTCTCGCATTAAAATTTGTTTAATAACTCTGCCTTTATCTCTCTTCTTTTTTTGTTTTTAATGCTCTTCTTTTTTTCACCTCCTTAGAAATAGCGTTTTCTTTTTGGTATGTCTCTGAATCAGATGCCTTCATTAATGAACTCAGTTTATTTCTTTGTGGTTGATTATATCCAGAAACTAAATGAATCAATTCAATTATTTTCTTGTTTCTAAACTTAGCATCAGAGAGTATTTCGTGCTTATCAGCTTTCAAGAATTGTTCCATAACATCCTCAATATTTCTAGAGTCTTCCAAACGTATAAATAATCTAGAAATGTCAAAATATCTGATTTTTTTTAATTTTTCACCATGCTTTTTAACTACTCGACTAGCTATGTATTCAAGTTGATTATCGATATGATCAATATATATATTATAATTGAGTTTCCCTTCATAAAAACTTAGGAGACTATCGATAAATTTTTCAAACCCCATTGGCTTTTTAGTGAATTTTTGATCCCAATTTCTCTGATAGGCAAGATCATAATCTCTATCTAGATAATCGAAGCTTTCAATATTCCCTAGTGTTACGCTTTTTATTAAATCATTATTGTAATCAATTTCGAAAGTCAACACCGGAGACAAGTCTTTATGGAAAAATTCTTTAAAAAATAAATAATATGGGTTTGTTCTCATGTGAAAGTTTTGAAGATGGAAGTTGATTTTTTCCATATAAGATTCGCCTTTGTTCTTTTCATCATTCCAATATTTTATATACTTTTGAATTTCAATGTAATTCTCAATTTCACTAGTTGTAAGTTGACCCGCATCATTTATGACTTTATTTATTATTCCGTGAAGTTTAACTACCTTTCCCGCCCTATTCAAATCAATTTCATTACCTTCCAAAAGTATTGATAACCGTTCTTCGTTCTGTTTTGAAGTTCCAATCAACTCACCTTTGAATATTTTCGATATGCTTTGCCTTGTCATCCCCATGTAGGATGCTATTTCCTCTTGTTTTAGTAAACCCTTGCCACTAATTTCTTTTAATTCAGCTATTTTGTTTAACACGTCTCTCTTTATTCCCATTTCACTTTTCCTCCGTCTTACAGTCGCATCATATCACAATACCTCTATTACTCAAGTTACTTAATTACTATTTTTTTACACAAATTTAATTATTTTGATATTTAAAGTTACTGACAAACATAAAAACACATCTTCTAGTGGGGCGCTCATTACCTTCAACTATGCCTTATATAACGAATACACAATAATGTTAAATAGTTACTTGTGAAAGTAAAACAGGAGCTTAATAATGAAAACCACAAAATGAGACATCCTTTTCATTGCTTTTTCTGCACCAACCTCGCCAAAGGTAACATAAGTGCCCTAAATGTTTGCTTATTTCTTCTTATTAGTTTATAATAAGACAAAGGAGGTGTTCTATGACTATCTATGAGTTCCTAAAAAAGATGAGAAAACTCATTAATAATGGAAATAACCGGTTTGTAATGAAAAGATATGGAAAATATTATTATGAGATCTTAATTGAAGACTTTGGAATATCAGATAAGATGGCATGGGAGTATATAAAAAATCTTAATCCGCACTTTCTTTGGGTAGATGCAAAGCCTAATTATAATGATTCTGATGCATTTGTATTTAAAAGATTGATAAACGGAGTGATGGCTTATATAAAGGTAAAGATTGAGGAAGGTAAGGATGGTGAAGAAGTAGTGTGTATATCTTTTCACCGTGACTATTAAGGTAACAAGGGAGGAAATGAAAATGAAGAAACATTATTGCGAGGAATGCAAGTCTGCTCAAGATGTAAAAATTAGAGAAACAAACAAAAAATTCAATGTAAAAAATCAAAAAATAGAAGTCCTTGCGAAAATAGCAATTTGTGACACATGTGATAATGAAGTTTACGACTCTGAATTAAGTGAAAAACTTACAGAAAGAGCAATAGAGATTTATAACAAAGAGTATGGTGTAACCGCTAATGAAATAAAGGAATTGCAAAGATATTATTCTATCTCATCTGCAACTTTAGCAAAAATTATAGGATGCGCAAAGAAAACAATGTTCTCATATGAGAAGAATACATCTATCCCGTCGGATACACATATGACAATTTTAAAATTTGTTACAAAAGACTTTGAAAATTTAAAGCAAATTGCAAAAATTAATCATGTTAAACTGACATTAAAAGAAAAAGATAAAGTGTTGAACAAAAAAGCTGAACTAGATGAAATTATATTCCCTTATGCAAATGAATACAATGGATATATTGATTTTGATCCAAAGAAATTTATAAATGTCATCCTTTCATTTATTGAAAATGGATTAGGTAAGACTAAATTGGCAAAAGGATTATTTGTATTAGATTTCAACTCATATGACCAATATGCTAGGTCTGTTACAGGCCTGACATATTCAAAAATGCCTAGAGGTCCAATGCCAGAAAAATTTGATATGATATTAGAATACTTAGAGCATAACAAGTTTATTTCAGTTAAGACTACCTATAATGGTGATTATAAAAAAATAGAGATAAAAGCACTTGTAGATGTAGATTATTCTAAATTTAGCGAAGAGGAACTAAACATGATTAATAAAGCGAAGAAATACATATCAACTAAAACAGCAAAAGAACTAAATGAAACATCACATGAAGGAGAAATTTGGAATTCTACCAAAGATAACAGATTTATCTCTTATGATAAGGTAACAGACCTAAAAATGAAAATTTAAGAAAATGTTATTGATTATGGATAGATACAAAAAGAAAGGAGAATACAAAGTGGTATCAAAGCTAACTTTGTAACAAGTAATTATATGGCTTTAAAACCAGGACCGAAAAGAATTGCGAAATCTACAGGTAAAATAGATCAAAGACATAGAGACAACAAGAATACACCGGGCAATAAAAAATCATTAAAACCATCAAAAAGCACTAGGAAATAAAAGAATCATCGCTTCTACAATAGCTTTAAATATTCATGCATCTTTTCATTAGGATAATGAACTTCTTTCCATTTGTTAGTTCCGACTGGACCATTATTTAATATACTAGATATTCCAGGTTGATGTAGTTGATTGTAGAGCTGATTTCGGCAAATCCACCATGCATCTTTCATCGCTCTATTCAATTGAGCAACTAATT
>CAZDCS010000081.1:0-2782 GCA_964504015.1 uncultured Mariniplasma sp.
GTTTCACTTTTAAGAGATGTTGAGATAAACGGTAATTAAGTTATAAAAAGCGCCTTAACGATAATTCGTTAAGGCGTATCTTTTACAAAAAGAATAAAATAGCTGTGATTGCGACTGCATTAGATAAGATATGAACAATAATAGGGGCGAAGATATTTTTATCATTTTTTAAGTAAATGTAGCCAAAGACAAAGCCCATTATAAAGTAACTCGAACCATTAATTAGCGCTGAGGTAATATTTGGTTCACTTAATAAATGAATTGAACCAAACAATAAACTTGAAACAACTAGTCCAGTAATATCTTTTTTAAAGAGCCCAAAGAGCGCTTTTCTAAAAATTAGTTCTTCAACAATAGGACCTAGGATAACAGCAGTTACAATCATCAAAATTGCGCCATCTGATTTTAGAGCTTGCATAATAACAATCTGATTAACAGCGGTAGAAGGTTCTTGACCCAGAAGTGTTCCTAAGCCTTGAGAAATAAGAGCTGATAAAATGTTTGCTGCTATTAAATAGAGATAACCAACAACAAGAATTAAAAGCCATTGTTTTTTAATCACTTTGAATTTATTGAAATCATGGACAATATCACTTTTTAATATAAGAACCACAACAGGAAATAAAAACATGTAGACTAAAAAATTTAAAAGCGAAAATGCTGTATTGCTCAAACGACTTACCGGTCCTGTTATCACCTCGAAATCAGCTTCGAAAAAAGCTGGTAAGATCTGGTTTTCACCAGCATAAAGATGAATCTCTAAAGCTTTCTCATCCCAAACTAAGAGGCGATCCTCACTTCTAAAAACACTTAAAAGCGCTTGGTCATCTAAAACTAGTTCTTCAGTAAGAGGGTCTATATTAAATAAAAGTTCTTGATAGTGTTCATTATAGGAGTTAACGATAATAACATAACCTTGATAATTCACAGCTATTCTAACATAAGCGCTATACTCAGCATTATAGTTAGCAAAATCAGCTTCACTTAAGAGAGCAAGCCCTTGAGTATCAAGAGCTATACTTTCAACAATTAACTCATTTTCAGTTGCTTCAACCATAAAACGATCAACACTACTTAATGCAAAAAAAAGAAATGTAGCTATAAAAAACATACCAACCACATAAGCGATTAATGCCCAGCGATAAGCACTTATGCGCTCAGGGTTATAATCATTTTTTACCTTTGTTATTTCACCTTTAAACATCTTATCAAAATCTATTCTTTTTCTTTGTTCCTTCATTAGCATCACCTTTTTTTATTATAACTTAAAAATGCGGGAAATAATAGTCTGTTCCAAAATTATGTGATAATATAGAAGAATACATCTATAACTTGAAAGGGCTTATAATGACTAAACTATTAGTTGCTACTCATAATCAAAATAAAATAAAGGAAATCAGAGAAATTTTAGCTGATTTAGAAGTCGATTTAGTAACATTATCGGACTTAGATGAGACCGATGAAGTGATTGAAGATGGTGACTCATTTAAAGCTAATGCTTTGTTAAAAGCGAGTTATTTTGCCCAAAAATATCAAATGATGTGCATTGCTGATGATTCAGGCCTTGTCATAAAATCATTAGAGGGTAGACCGGGCATTTATTCTGCACGCTATGCAAATGGAAATGATCAAGATAATAATTATAAAGTGTTAAGAGAAATGGAAAATATCGAGGACCGATCAGCTTATTTTATTTGTGTGATTGTTTTAAGTTATCCATCAGGTGCGTATTTAAGTTATGAGGGGAGAGCCAAGGGAGAAATTACTTATCAACAAAAAGGTTGTAGCGGCTTTGGGTATGACCCAATTTTTTACTCACCAGTATATAAAAAGAACTTTTCTGAGCTAACTACAGCACAAAAAAATAAGATATCACACCGCGGGCAAGCACTAAGACAGTTTAAGGAGAACCTTGATGAAATTATTACTAACTAGTGATGTTCACGGAAACTATAAAAACTTAGAAGAAGTGATAAAAAAGCATCCAGATATTGCATATCACTTAGATGCTGGAGATATGTGCCTTGATCATCATATTTTAAGCAAATATCAAATAAGAACGGTCAAAGGAAATTGTGATTTTGGCTCTAGTGCCCCTAAGCAAATAATAATAGAGCTAGATGGGTTAAAGGTGTTAATAATTCATGGTCATTATCAACATGTCAAATTTGGGTTAGCCAGACTTAAGCTTAAAGCTAAACTAGAAGGTGTTAATCTTTGTCTATTTGGTCACACGCATCAACGCTCATTGAGTGTTGATAATAGTATTATGTTTGTTAATCCGGGTTCTTTAGGTGATTATCACCAAAGCTATGCAATCTATGATAATGGTCAAGTAACGTTTTATAAATTAGAAACCAAAGGGTGAGAGTATGCGCTTAAGCAGCATTTTAAAATTACCAAAAGATAATAATAGCTTATCGATTATAACAAAATATTTAACAGGGTCGCTAAGTTATAAAGAGTATCAAGCATCATTTAGCTATCTGTGTGAAATCGGCATTCACCTTGACATGTTTGAAATGGTCTACAGTCAAGGGACAAAAGCGTTAATTGCAATTGAAAACCACCAAGACACGCCTTATAGGCAACAAATATTGGGGTTTGTTATTACAGCAGCGCTCAAACTAGGCTATTATGGTAATGTTGAAAAATTAATTAAAAAACGGAAATCACTGCTTTTAGTATCTGAGCAATACTTAGGATTATTAGATGATATAGCATTGAAAAAAGAACTAAATACTGATTATTTAGCAGATTTAATCAAAGTGTTAAATGATGT
>CAZDCS010000081.1:2882-5816 GCA_964504015.1 uncultured Mariniplasma sp.
GAAGCTTTAATTGATAGCCAAGAAAATGACTTTAAAATTAAAGCTTATCAAGTAATTATTGAGTTATACCAAATACTGGGTAATAAACCATCACTTAGTTTGTATCAAAAAAAATTAAAACAAGTTAGAGCTAAAAAAGTTGTAACCAAGGAAACAAAAGAAAAGAACAAACTAAACACCATTATTCAAAAAGAAGAACAGAAAGAAAAAAAAGTTCATCATAATCTTTTAAAGCATCTAGAGATTTCCCATAAATTGGTTAAATTATCACATGAAATAGATTCGATGTTTAGTTTTAGAGATTTCTTAAGAGCCTTTTTTATGCATGTTGATAAACACATCGAGATAAAGGATTACATTATTTATCTTTCTGATAAGTCACCTAACCTCTACCACTACAAAAAACAAAGAGTCTATGATAAAACGATTATTGATCAACTAAGACAACAAACAGTTATCGATAATGTTTTATCAACTAGCAATGAAGTCTTTGAAAATGCTTCTAACATACGTTGGTCTAAAGACATTATAACCCAAAAAGAATTTGGGGATAATGTGAAGTTCATCTATAGTTTCCCCCTAGCTAACAAAGGAGTATTCACTGCTTATTTGGCTGAAGAACTTAGTGATCCAGGCAGTTATTACGATTTATTGAAACTTATCTCTTCCATTATCTCTAATTGGCTAATTGATGATAAAAAAGTAAGAACAATGAAGCGAGATACGCGGTTTTATACTAATGTCTTAAATAGCCCTATTATTGCCTTTAGACAACTAGATGAGCAAACTTCAACTTACAGCGAACAAGCTCAAAAACTGTTTAATATTGATCAACATCACCATCTAGAGTTGTTTTTAAAAGATATCGATTATAATCGGGTCAATGAATATAAAAAGACAATTCAGACAATGCTAAGTAAACCAGGTGAGAGTAGGGAGTTGCTCTACACTTTTCAAGAAAAAAACATTGCCGAAAAACTCTATAGTTTAAAAAAAGGGGAACAAATTAAGGTTATTAGTTTCTTTGTTGATGCGACAAATGACGTGAAACAAACTAAGTCATTAATCGAAACAGCAACAATTGACACCGAGACAGGGGTTGCTAATGAATATGCACTAAGCAAAGAGATTGGTCAAGAATTAAGTGATAAGGCTAGTTTGTTTTTGATTGAGCTCAATCAAAAACTAAAATATCTTTATGGCAGGAAGAAAACAAAGCTCTTTTTTAAAGAGTTTGTGCAACACACGAAAAAATTTTTTAGCGATGGTAAAACATACAGGGTGGGTTTTAACCAGATTGTTGTGATTGTGTCTTATAATGATATTAGAAGGGTTACAAAAACAGTTAAAAGCTATTTAAGGTTTATTACTGACTATAAGTCAAAGGTTATAGAATACGAGAAATTCGACCTCAAGATGGGTATTTTACGGTATCCTGTTGTAACAGTGGAAAAGGATAAGGATAAACTGTTTCGCTACCTTGAAATTGCTCTTGATAAAGCCAAGCTTAATAAAGAGCATAAATATGATTTTTTTGTCTATAGAGATTATGAAGATGAGTTATTCGAGCAACAAGTAATTGATCAGCTAAATATCGCAATTGAAAATAAGGATCTTGGTTTGGTTTTCAATCAAATCACCGATGTTTCAAAAAACCGTGTTTGGCAATATGAAAGTGAACTTGTCTTGTTCAATCTTTTAGTTGAGAGTAAATACTTGTTAATGATTGCTAAAAAGCGAAATCGATTAGTTGACCTTGAGCGCTATCATTTAGTTAAAGTATGTGAGTTTTTGGTGGAACTAGAAAAAGAAACCCAACGCTTGATCAAACTTACAATTCCACTATCAAGAGAAACATTTGCTGACCCAAGCTTTAACCCCTTTATTCTAGGTTTATTTAAAAAATATAGTATCCCTTATGAGTTTATTCGCTTAAAAATCGATATTAATGTTAAGTCAAGCCACTATTTAGCAAATATTCAAGAGTTGATCGATCACGGATTATCATTAGATACAACATCATTAGAAATGGCTCTGAGTTATCCGTTTAATGCACTTCATCTTAATTTGGGTAGGGAAAACATTAAATGGAATAGCTATTTGAGCAAAACTAATGAAGTTTTAAATGGCTTTCAAATGGCTTTGGTTGTTAGAGGTGTTAAAACAAAACAACAAAAGGAAATGCTTAAACAACTAGGGATAAACTATCTTGGTGGAAGTATTTATAAGCAATTACCAGCACCAACACTAATTAAAAAGATTAAGGAGTCCTTATGAGTCTAGAATCGTTAAAACAATTTGTCGAAAAAAGTAAAAAGGACCAAAGAAATAGTCATGGTTCACGTGCTCAATCATCATTTTTAATGATTGAGCATGTTGATTTAATGATCGAGCAATACTTTAAAGAAGTTCAAAACAATCAAGGTGCGATTTTACTTGATGTTTTTGGGTTGATGCAAGGTTTATTTGTGGCCATTGATGCGCTTTATGATCTAGCTATTGGGTTAACTCAATATAAGTATCACATCAATGTTAATAGTAATAAGATTTTACATGAACTTAAATATATTAGAAATGATATTGTAGGTCATCCAACGCACCGGACTTATCATGATGGTGGAACTGGATTTTCGATTTTATCAACTGAGAACCTTTCAAAAGATAGATTGAGTTATCATACTTATATCTATGAAAAAAACAAATTGGAAATTAGAACTAAAGAAGTCCTGTTTAAGCCCTTAATTGCGGCTTATAAGATAGAAAAGGAATGTATTTTAGATGGGATTTATCAGTATTTGATTCACGAGAAAACAAAGACTAATATCCCGGAACAAATATATACTTTGTTTGTTACAATAAATCTAGAATTGCTAAAAGAGATTGAAACTGCCTTTATTAAAGAGTATAAATTAGACAAACAGCATAGTCACCGCT
>CAZDCS010000082.1:0-5779 GCA_964504015.1 uncultured Mariniplasma sp.
TGAAAAAAAACCAGCTCTAAAACCTGTCATGACCTTTTGCTCAAAAGTTGTTCAGCTTAAGCACCTAAAAAAAGGGGACTGTGTTGGTTATGGGGCCACTTATCAAGCGAGCGAAGATGAGATAATTGCCATATTGCCTGTTGGCTATGCCGATGGGTTTCATCGTCACAATAAAAAAGGCGAAGTCGAGATTAATAACAAACTGTATAAAATTGTGGGAAATATTTGTATGGATGCTTGTTTTGTTAAAGTTGATAATCAGGTAAACATAGGAGATGTTGCAGTCTTATTTGGAGGAATAGTATCTATTGATGAAGTAGCTATGCGAGTCAACTCAATTCAACATGAAGTGTGTACCTCAATTTCTTACCGTGTACCTAGAATCTATGTTAAAGGAGACTAACTCTTAGAAGTCAAGCAGAAATTATTTAAAACGACTTTGATAAAGGCCAAATCAAAGATGTGAATTAAGTTGAAGTAGCTACATCAACAATCTGATCATACTCCAAATGATAAAAATCATTTAATGTATAGGGTGAATCTTGATGAAGGTAAAGCATAAATCTAAATCTATTTTCTTAGTAACGAAGGCCACGTGTAACAATTCAACAGGTATATCTTTTCTGTCCTACTTATTGTAACCTATCCAAAAATCTATTTGTTTGACAACTATGCATAATCTATGATAAACTATATGCATATAAGTCAAGAGGTGATGAGATGAGTAATTATAATGTATTGATTAACTCAGCTAAAAAGAATAATGGGTATATTACATCAAAAGAAATTACTACCCTTGGTATTCATAGAGGATATTTAAAAGGATTATTAGAAAAAGGACTGATTGTGAAAGTAGAACGAGGAGTATATATGCTTGTTGATTTTTTCGAAGACGAGATGTTTAGTCTACAACATAGATTTAACAAAGGTATTTACTCTCACGGCACAGCGCTATTTCTTTTCGGTCTTACAGATAGAACACCATTGAAATATACAATGACATTCCCTTTGAATTATAATATTACAAATGCGAAGAAAAATAAAGTGGAAGTCTATAGAGTAATTGATCAGTATTATACTCTTGGTTTAACTAAAATAAATACTGAGAATGGCAATGTGGTTAATGTATATAGTATGGAAAGAACCCTTTGTGATATTTTAAGGAGTCATAGTCATGCTAGTCTTGAAGAAGTAACTAATGCATTTAAAACGTATTCGAAAATGAGAAACAAAGATCTTTATGTTTTATTTGAAACTGCAAAAAAACTTAAGGTAGATAAGAAAGTTCGAACCTACATGGAGGTGCTTCTATGATAACTGTGGGTAAATTGAAAAACTTGATTAAAAAGCACTCGAAAGACAAGAATATACCACATCAAATATTATATCAGAATTTTATGTTTGAAAGATTTTTAAAACGAGTAAGTGTCTCTGATCATAAGAGTAAATTCATACTAAAAGGTGGATTTCTGATTTCTTCAATGATCGGAATTGAATCACGAACAACTATGGATATTGACATGACAATAAAGGGTATAAAAATGATTAAAGAAGAAGTCAGGAAAATAGTAAATGAAATAGTTAAAATAGATCTATTAGATGGAGTTAAATTTAGAATTACGAATATTGAAGAGATAAGAGAAGATGATAAGTATACTGGATTTAGACTGACAACACTAAGTGAATTAAGTACATTGAAGGCCCCCTTCAAACTTGATTTTTCGACTGGAGATGTAATTACTCCAAAGCCAATCTTAAAAAGGATGCAATTACTTTTTGAAGATGATGTTATTGAATTATGGAGTTATAATATTGAAACAATACTTGCTGAGAAACTCGAGACAATTTTATCAAGAGCAGAATTAAATACAAGATCAAAAGATTATTATGATGTATATATTATTTCCAAGTTGTTTATGGATAACTTTGATAATAGTTTTTTAGCTGAAGCGTTGCGCAACACAATGAAGCATCGGAACACAATTAACAACTTAGATAGAATAGATGAAATATTAACCGTATTAAAGAATAGTGAGGAAATGAAAAATGAGTGGGACAATTATGTTTCTCAGAATGAATATGTTGGAGATATAGAGTTTTTAGAAACTGTTAATGCAATACAAAGTATACTAGGCGCATTAAAAATGATTGAAAACAAGTAAATTAAAACAAAGGGGTTTGAGATTTCATTTAGTTATTTTAGAGCTTACTCACTATTAGGAAGCAATGGTGTATTGTCAACCAGAAAATGCTTCGAAATAACAAAAATTTGAACCGCCTTTATTCTACATTTTTTAGTTGACATTAACATGATAGTCTAAGCTACACAAAGATAAAATAGATCCACAGTACCTAACTAAAGTATAACAATTCAAAGAAAGGAAGATGTACTCAATTCAATTATTATTACATTATTGAGTATACAAGAAAAAAATGATTAAAGTTAACTCTGAAATAGGAAAGCTCAAATCGGTCTTATTGCACAGACCTGGAAAAGAATTAGAAAATTTAACACCAGGCCTGCTTACTAAATTACTATTTGATGATATTCCTTACTTAAAAATCGCACAAGAGGAGCACGATTTGTTCGCTGACTTATTGCGCACGCAAGGAGTTGAAGTTTTGTATTTGACCGATATGATTACTGAAGCGTTTTTAGCGCATCCCGAGGTTTTAGATAATTTTGTTAATGCCTTTATTGAGGAATCAAGAATTAGCTCACAAACAATTAAAAATGGGGTGTTTAAATATTTAAAAAGTTTACCGCTTAACGATATGGTGCATAAAATGATTGAGGGAGTTCGAAAACAAGAAATTGTTTTAAAAGAAAGAATAACGATAATGGATATGTTAGAAGATGAATATCCGTTTTATACAGATCCATTGCCAAATGTCTTATTTCAACGAGATCCGTTTTCTAGTGTTGGAAATGGTGTTGCGATTGGCAAAATGTTAATGATAGCTAGACAAAGAGAAACGATATTTTCTGAATATATTTTGACATATCATCCAAGGTTTTATCAAAAAGGAATACCAATATACTATAATCGTCTTGATCGTTATTCCCTAGAGGGCGGAGACGTCTTAGTTTTAAATAAACATGTTATAGCAGTTGGGATATCAGACAGAACTGATCCAAGAGCAATTGAGGCATTTTCCAAAAAGTTGTTGGCTGAAAAAAACGAGTTTAAAACGGTTTTAGCATTTAATATACCTAAAACAAGAGCCTTTATGCATCTAGATACTGTCTTTACACAAATCGATTATGGAATGTTCACCATTCACCCAGAGATAGAAAGTGTTTTAACTGTGTTTGAAATAACTCAAAACAATAATGAGATTAAAATTCATAAAGTTGTTGAATCATTAGAAACAGTTTTGGCTAAACATCTAAAACTACCAGTGAAATTAGTTAGATGTGGTGGAAAAGATAAGATTACTAGTATTAGAGAACAATGGAATGATGCAGCGAACACACTTGCTATCTCACCTGGCAAGGTAATCGTCTATGATCGCAACCACGTGACAAACACTTTATTAAAACAAGCAGGGATAGAAGTGTTAGAGATAAAGTCAAGTGAGCTTTCTAGGGGTCGCGGAGGACCAAGATGTATGAGTATGCCATTAGAACGTGAAGAAATATAAAAGGAGATTAAGAAAATGAATTTAAAAGGCAGACATTTATTAACATTACTAGATTTTGAACCACAAGAGATTCAGGGACTAATTGATTTAGCAGCAAAACTAAAGTTTGAAAAAAAACAAGGGATAGCACATAAGCACTTATCTGATAAAAACGTTGTCTTACTATTTCAAAAAGATTCAACAAGAACTAGATGTGCTTTTGAAGTAGGGGCACTAGATCTAGGGATGGGCGTTACTTTTTTAGGCCCAACTGGTTCACAGATGGGCAAAAAAGAATCCGTTAAAGATACAGCCAGAGTTCTTGGGAGAATGTATGATGGAATTGAATTTAGAGGGTATTTGCAAAGTGACGTTGAATTGCTTGCGCAATACTCAGGTGTTCCAGTTTGGAGTGGGTTAACTGATGATTATCACCCAACACAAATACTAGCTGATTTTTTAACTATCCAAGAAAAATTTAAAAGACTAAAAGGAATCAAGTTTACTTATTTAGGAGACGCTAGAAATAATATGGGTAACTCTTTAATGATTGGTTGTGCAAAGATGGGGATGCATTTTACAGCTGTAGCACCAAAAGAGTTATGGCCAAAACAAGAATTAATTGACAAATGCCAGTTAATTGCTCAAAAAACAGGGGCAACATTAAGTTTTGAAACTGATGCGATGATAGGAACTAAAGGTGCCGAGGTCCTTTATACTGATGTTTGGGTTTCAATGGGGGAACCTAAAGAAGTTTGGGCGAAAAGGATTGCTGAACTAAGACCTTATCAAGTTAATATGAAGTTACTTAATAATGCGAGTGAATCTGCTATATTTATGCATTGCCTGCCGGCATTTCATGGTAGCAACACAGAGGTTGGAGCACAAATTGCTCAAGAATTCGGGAAAAAATTTCCGGAAGTTAAAAATGGAGAACTCGAAGTTACTGATGAGGTTATTGAATCTAGTCAAAGTGTTGTCTTTGATGAAGCAGAAAATAGAATGCACACAATCAAAGCCGTTATGTTAGCGACAATGAGTGGTGAATTAGATGTCTAGATATGTTATTTCACTAGGAGGAAATGCTCTAGGCAAAAATGCTAGTGAGCAAAAAGAACTATTAAAAGATGTAGCTCAAGCAATATACCCCTTAATTGAAAATGGGGATGATATTGTTATTGTTCATGGCAATGGCCCGCAAGTAGGAATGATAAATTTAGCCTTTAGTGAATCGGAATCAACTTCAATGATGCCCTTTGCCGAATGCGGGGCCATGAGTCAAGGTTATATAGGTTACCATATCCAAAATGCTTTATATAATATAATGAGAACAAAAACAGTAAAGAGAAATGTAGTTTCAGTGGTTACCCAAGTTTTAGTAGATGCTAACGATAGTGCCTTTAGAAATCTAACAAAACCAATTGGAAGCTTTTATAGCAAAAAAGAAGCTCTAGAACTAGAAAACACACAAGGTTATACAATGGTAGAAGATGCAGGTCGAGGGTATCGCCGCGTTGTAGCAAGCCCTAAACCAATCGATATTATTGAAAAACAGAGCATCTTATCCCTTCTAGATAAACACCAAATAGTGATTGCTGCTGGTGGTGGAGGGATACCGGTGATTGAGAAAAACAACCAATTAGAAGGTGTTGCAGCGGTAATTGATAAGGATTATGCTAGTGCTAAAATGGCACAAGTGATCGATGCTGATAATTTGATTATTTTAACTGCTGTTGAATATGTCTTCCTAGAGTTTAACACGCCTAATCAAAGGGCACTTAAAAAGGTTAATCTAGCAGAACTAGAGCAACTAATTAAAGAAGGACACTTTAAAAAGGGTTCAATGCTTCCGAAAATAGAAGCATGCATTTCTTTTGTTAAAGCAACAAAAAAACCTGCTATCATTGCCTCGCTAGATAAGGCTGATCAAGCATTTAAAAAACTAAGCGGGACGATGATAACTTTTAGTAAAGAAAAGTAACGCCAATTCTTACGAAATCATTAATTATTTTTTATTACTACCTATATTTTCTACAAACGACCTAAAAAAAGGTTTTTTATGGTAAACTATGTGAAAGTTAGTTAAAAGGATGATTAAATGTATAACACTGCCATAGAAACAAATATTATTTCAGTAATGATGTTGGTTACGATT
>CAZDCS010000083.1:0-5630 GCA_964504015.1 uncultured Mariniplasma sp.
AAATATTGGACCCATCCTAAATATCCACTTGCATATGGAGGTAGTCCTGATAAAACTGTATTAGTAGCTGCAACAGTTGTTGGTGGAAACACAGAGGTAATAGTTTTTTTAATATTATTGCGCAAAAAAGCTGTTGGTTCCAACAGCTTTCCAATAACATTAACTCCCATACCATCTAATAAGATAAGGACAATATGCTTATAGTTTTTTGCAAGTTCTTCTTCTAAAACAGAAATACTTTGATATATGCTTTCTGCATGGTAGTGCTTTAAGATGGTTGTGGTTACATTTAATATGGAATTATCATAATCAGGATAACGAATCATCTTAAGTCCCTACTTTATCGTTTTTTTGATTAGAGTCACTGTCTTTTTCGTCTTACCAATAACAACGGCATCTAAAACCAACTGAGTAGCTTCTTTGATACCTTTTTCTCTGACATAAAGCGTCGCTAAAGCTTCCCCTTTTTTCACATACGAACCTATTTTTTTGTGTAGATCAAGTCCAACATCAAGATAAACTTCATCCGTTTTCGTTTCTCTGCCACTGCCAAGGCGTAATGCTGCTTTTCCAATGCTTAAAGCATCAATATCCATTACATAACCCTCTTTTGTAGCAGGTACTACTACTGTCTTTTTAGATAAAAGATCGCCGGGGTTATCAAGTGAAATAATATCGCCACCTTGAGCTTCAACAAGTTCTAAAAACTTCTTATATGCTTTACCATTCTCTAAATTCTCATGCAATTTCGTTTTAGCTTGCTCAAAATCAGAGACTATTTTAGCATCTATTAATAGATGTGCTCCAATTTCAATTGTCACATCAACTAAATCTTTAGGGCCTTTCCCTTGAAGAGTTTCAATTGATTCATAGACCTCAAGTGCGTTACCTATTTTGTGTCCTAATGGTTCATCCATACCTGTTAAGATAGCTGTCATTTTTTTACCGGAAAGTTGACCGATGGCCACCATAAGTTTTGCTAGTTTGACGGCTTCTTGTTCTGTTTTCATAAATGCACCATGTCCAACTTTAACATCTAAAACAATCGCATCAGCCCCACTAGCAAGCTTTTTTGACATAATGCTAGCTGCAATTAAAGGAATAATATCAACTGTTGCTGTTACATCCCGCAGGGCATATAATTTTTTGTCTGCTGGTGCAACATCTCCACTTTGACCCACTATTGCAATGCCTATTTTATTGACTTGCTCAATAAAATCATCAACTTCAAGAACAACTTTGTAACCTGGAATACTTTCTAATTTATCAATTGTTCCACCAGTATGACCTAGGCCTCTACCACTCATTTTGGCGAATTTAACACCAAGACTTGCTAACAAAGGCCCTAAAATCAGTGTGACTTTATCACCAACACCACCAGTTGAGTGTTTATCAACTTTAATACCTGGAATTCTTGATAGGTCAATTACATCTCCTGAATCTCTCATTAATAAAGTTAGATCAGTTGCTTCTTGATCTGTCATATTTTGAAAGTAGATTGCCATTAAAAATGCGCTCATTTGATAATCAGGAATTACCCCTTTTGTATACCCTTCAATTAAAAACTTTAGTTCGTTTTTTTTCAAGACGTGGCCGTCTCTTTTCTTCGCTATTAAATCAACAATGTGCATAAGAGTGCACCTCCTTACTTCTATTTTATCATAAATTACTGCGATAGTGTTATAATAGAATTAGAAAAGAGGTTTTTATGATTCTAGTAATGGTAAGGCACGGACAAACGCATTATAATGCGAAGGGATTAGTTCAAGGTAGAATCAATATCCCTCTAAATAGCACAGGAAGATTGCAAGCACAGGAGTTGGCGGAATCATTGCGAGTAAAAGGAGATGTTTTTGATTTTATTGCATCTTCTCCTTTATCTAGAGCGCTTGAAACTGCTTATATTATAAAGAAAAAATTGAAAATGGATTCATCTATTGTAGTTGTGAATAGTTTTGTTGAACGTGATTTTGCTCATTTTGATGGTAGACTTGTCAGCGATGTAGTACCTTTTGTTCGCCAAAAGAATTATTTTGAACAAGGGTATGAAACTGATCAAGAGCTTGTAAATAGAATTGCTAAAGCAACTTTTGACTTAGCTAAAAGATATCCTGATAAACAGATTTTATTTATTGCACATGCGCATGTGATTAAAGCTCTAAGAATAGTTGTTGATCCAGATAAGTATTGTTTTTCTGATTTTATTAATAATGCTGATTTGGTCTCATTCGAGGTTGAAAAGGATAAAATCACAATTCTAGATTAAAAAAGGCCAATGGCCTTTTTTTATAAGTTGATATTAATGATTTCTAAAACCTTATCTGCTACTTGAATTGTCGATAAATCCTTAATATCTTCATACTTAATCAAAGGATGAATAGTCACTTTTACCTTACTTATTCTTAAGGGTGCACGATATTTAATCTTAATTGTTCCCCCTAAACTAATCGGCAAGATATCAGCCTTAGCTTTCATTGCCACGCGGTAAGCACCTGCGCGTAGAGCCACCATCTTTTCATCTTCTCGATCTTTAATCCCCCCTTCGGGGAAAATACACATTGCCATTCCTGCTTTAACAACTTTTATCGCATCTACCATTGCTCTTGCTGTATTTCTGTTACTTAAACGATCAATTGGAAAAGCGCCAAGATATTTAAGCCATAAACCAACTATGGGCAACTTATAGACACCCATTTTTGGTGTAAATGTTGTTGGCCGGTTGATTGCTTCAAAGATAATAAACGGATCTGCATAAGATTTATGATTTGCATAAATTGTTAATAGCCCATTTTTTGGAACATTTTCTTTGCCGGTAACAGTTATTTGCAATCTTAAAATCATGTGATTAATTAAAAAGGCAGTGCTACGAGTAAAATATGATTTATATCTATTTGTTACTTTCGTGTATTTAAAAATGGGGAAATTCAGTATACTTAAAACAAGTATCCCGAAAATCGCAACAAAATAACCTAAAACAATCCATAAAGGTATTAAATAATAATTATCGACCGCATTTGCAGCAAAGTGCGCAAATGCCAACCATATAATGATAAACAGCGCTGTAATCATATATTAATCCTTTCATACACCGCAAAAATCATGGCGTTGCACATCTTTTTATCAACTAACTTAAACTTACTTAAGTCAAATTTTGGGAAATAGACATTACCTTTGTGAGTTTTTAAAATATATGTGATATAGAGCCTTTGCGTATAAGGGAGAGCTAGCTCATAAATTGTTTTCCCACCAATAATAATTAGATCTTCTTTTCTATTTTCTAAAAACGCAAATAAATCTCTAACGTGCTGTGCATCTAGATAATCTTTTTTCTCAATATTTGCGACATAGTTTTTTTTAAATGGTAAAGGAGTTTTAACAAAATACTGTTTTAGCGACCTATAGGTCGCATCTCCCATTAAAACCGCCTTATCTTTTGTTTGTTTTTTAAAATAAGATAGATCTTTTGGATAGTGCCACGGCAGCAAATTATCTTTACCAATTAGCCAGTTCTCATCCATTGCCCAAATCATTGATATCATATGGCAACCACTCCTTTAATTGCTTTATGGGGGTGATAATCAGTTAGTGTGAAATCAGAATACTTAAACTCAAAGATTGATTTAACATCTTTATTTAGCTTCATCTTCGGCATTTCTACTTGTGCCCTTGATAACATTAATTCGACTTGCTCAAAATGATTGCGATAAATATGCGCATCTCCTAGTGTGTGAATAAAATCGCCTACCTCTAAATTAGTTACTTGGGCGACCATCATTAACAAAAGGGCATAAGACGCAATATTAAAAGGCACTCCTAAAAAGATATCAGCACTTCGTTGATAAAGCTGTAAAGATAGCTTGTTATCAATTACATAAAATTGAATTAAGGTGTGACAAGGCGGTAGTGCCATAGATTTAATCTCTGCTGGATTCCAAACACTTAGAATCATTCGCCTTGAGTTAGGATTAGTTTTTATTTCATCAATAATATATTTGACCTGGTCTACTCCATTAAAATTACGCCACTGTGCACCATAGACTGGTCCTAGGTCACCGTGTTTTTTCGCGAATTCTTCACTTGTTTTTATTTTATTAACATATTGTTCCATTGTTTCATTTTGATAATCACTACTACTTTTGAATGTCTGATATGGCCAATCGTTCCATATTTTAACATTATTATCAACTAAGTATTTAATATTTGTCTCACCATTAATAAACCAAAGCAATTCATGAATAATTGATTTAAGATGAACCTTTTTTGCCGTTACTAAAGGAAAACCCTTTGCAAGGTCAAAGCGCATCTGATAACCAAAAACACTTTTCGTCCCTGTTTTAGTTCGATCTTTTTTGCTTTTTCCAGAGTTGAGAACAAATTGGCAGAGTTCTAAGTATTGTTTCATAATTCCCCCTTGTTATTTTGCAAGTTCGTACAATGCTTCAGTATAGATAACAGTCGCTAGTAAAAGATCATTAAGATCAATAAATTCATTTTTTTGGTGGATGAAGGTCGGTTTATCTAAAAAATGCGGGCCAAAAGCTACACAATTAGGCATCGCTCTTGCAAAAGTTCCTCCACCAATAGTTATTGGTTTAGCTTCTTTATCATTTGTATGTTTCTTATAGACAGTCATCAGTTTTTTCACTAGATCTGAGTTAGGATCTTTATAGAGAAGCTTTTGATGTTTATCAACAACGACACTTGCCTTATACTTAGCAAATTCTTTTGTTAATTTTTCAACAACTTTGTTAAAATCAACTCCATTAGGGTATCTTAGATTAAGCGATATCTGATAATTTTTATTGTCAGAATTAATAACACCAAAGTTGTTAGTTAAAGGTCCCATTTCTTGATCATGATATGCAACCTCTAATTTGGTTCCATAAATATCGTTTAGTAATAGGTTTTCAACTAATTTAACTAATGAACTATCAATTTTTTGACTAATTAGAAACTCAAATAAGCGATCAATAGCATTTTCGCCAAATTCTGGAGTTGAACCATGCGCACTTTTTCCAGTTACAGCAATAATATAGTTACTATTTTCCACTTTAACTGAACCTTCATAATTACTTTCTTTAAGAAAAGCATTAAAGAGCACTGCATAATCTTTTACCGGTGCCAAAACAGCTGTTGCACTATCTGGAACCATATTATCTCTAAAACCACCATCAATACTAATCAATTCACTTGAACCTATTTCCCCTTCAACAAGAATGCGTGCAATACCTTTTTCAGCATAAATCAAAGGGAAATCAGCATCAGGAATAAAGCCTGAAACTGGTGCTTGGGGATACTTACTAAAGTAGTGTCTTACACAACGCCAAGATGTTTCTTCATCATTTCCAAGAATCAATTTAATTCTTTTAGAAAGGGGCACATCTAACTCTTTTAAAATCTTAAGCGCGTAGTAGGCTGCAATTGTGGGGCCTTTATCATCTTCTGTCCCTCTACCATACATCTTATTATCAACAATTATCGCCCCATAAGGGTCATAGTCCCAATCATTGCCTGCAGGAACGACATCAAGGTGTCCAATCATCCCAACAAAGTCTTTTTGTTTTCCGTATTCGATATGCCCTGCATATCCTTTTAGGTCAACAGTTTCAAAACCATCTCTTTTTCCTAAA
>CAZDCS010000084.1:0-5452 GCA_964504015.1 uncultured Mariniplasma sp.
GCTTCTACTCCCATAATACTATTATCTGTTAAATCAATAATTGGTTGGTAATGCAAGTAAAACTCATTATTAGAAATTGCATTCCTTAACTCATTTAAAAGTTCGGTTTTTTGTTTGACTAAAGAAATCATCTCATCGTCAAAAACAACTATTTGATCTTTACCCTTTGCCTTTGCCATTGAATGAGCAGCGTCCGCATGTCTCAACAATGTAAGATAATCTTTGCCATGATCTGGATATAGAGTCACACCCGCGCTATATGTTATAAAAAAGTGGTCATGATCAAGAATAAATGATTTTCTGATAAGATTGATGTAATACTCAACTTTTGGCAAGAACTTATCTAATTGCTCTAAGCCAAACATAGCGATAACAAATCCATCCCCACTAATGCGAGCTAACATATTAGGTGAACTGATTTTTGTGCTTAAAGTTCCGGCAATTTTTACTAATAATTCATCCCCAACTGCATGGCCCTTAACTTCATTAATATTTCTGAATTCATCAAGATCAAAGTAGACAAGTCCCATCACCCCATCTTTGGGGTGATTAGCAATATAAGTGCTGATAGTTTTTTCAAGTAAGGTCTTATTTGGAAGTTTCGTTAAGGGATCATAGTATGCCAGTTCGAAAAGTTGATTATCTAGCTCTTTCGTTTTCTTATGACTTAAGTTTAAATTACTGCAAGACTTTTCAAGACTATCGATTGCGCTAAGATATGATCTAAAACTTCTAAAAATTAGATAACTAAAAACTAATGAGGTGATAGCAACATAAAAAACCCCCTTTAAGGTCTGCGCCTGACTTATTAATTCTGGTTCTCTAAGGAAATACTCTACTAGATAATCAGATCCTAATATCCACGCTATACCAAATGCTAAATAAACCCCTATAATTTGAGCAGTTTTAGCGGCAGCATTTCTTTTAACAGATATCGGCATCAATCCCTCACCTATCTCTTTTCCTAGCTTCTTCCCCATAATTGACCTCCCCTATAGAGTGCTATAGTAATAGTATACACCTTTTTTAAGTTTTACTCGCAAGTTTTTACTTTCTAACTCAAAAAGCGAATAAAAAAAGCAATCACCTTGGACAGCTCTTTTTATCATTACAAATCATCTATTGATTACCACTTTTTAAGGGATACTAATTATTCTTAAAGTATTAGTTGAACCATGATGTTGAGCCCATCCCGAAGTCATAATAATTGTTGTGCCTGATTCAAAACCATAATCTTTAGCAACCTCAATTGCTACTTTATCATAAACCGCGTAATCAGTAACAATATCTCTCATTGCTGCATGAACACCCCAATAATAGGTGAGCCTTTGACATGTTTCAATATTATCAGTAACGGCAATAATCGGAACTGATGGTCTAAACTTACACATCCGCTTTGCCGTTCCTCCTGTTTCAGTAAATGCAACAATAACTTCAGCTTTTGGTAGTGATAATGCTGTTTGGCTAACTGCGATACCAATTGCATCATTTATGGTTTGCGAACTATGCGCAATTGCCTGTTTTAGTCTCTCCCGATATGGGATACTATCTTCAATTGCTTTAGCAATTGTATCCATAGTCAAAACTGATTCAACCGGGTACTCCCCAGCAGCTGACTCACCAGACAACATAATTGCATCAGATCCATCTAATATCGCATTAGCCACATCAGAAGCTTCTGCTCTAGTTGGTCTTGGTGAATACATCATCGACTCAAGCATGTGAGTAGCAGTAATCACTGGTTTTCCCATTTCATTGGCAATACGAATGATTTTCTTTTGGTACAATGGCACTAATTGAGTTGAGACTTCAACCCCTAAATCACCTCTAGCGACCATAACTCCATCACTTACTTCTAAGATAGAAACAAGATTGTCTACGCCTTCTTGATTTTCTATTTTAGCAATTAATTCAATTTTTTCTTTGCCAACTTTTTTAAGAATTTTCCTTACTTCTAAAACATCTTCTTTGCTTCTAACAAAGGACAGAGCCATCATATCAACATTGTTTTCAGCAGAAAAAACAATGTCTGCATAATCTACTTTTGAAATAAACGGCATTGAGATTTTCACGTTTGGGACATTAACACCTTTTTTAGTTTTAATGCTTCCTGAATTGTTAATTTCGCACAATAATTTAGAGTTACCAACTTCTAATACCGTCAGTTTCATCTTCCCATCGTCAATTAGCAAATAATCGCCAACCTTAATATCATCATAGAGTTCTTTACAGTCAATATGAAATCGTTTCTTGTTTCCTAAAACATTCTCTTTAAGCACTTCAACAGTATCGCCTTTTTTAAAAATTGCAATTCCATTTTCGAACTTACCTGTTCTTATTTCAGGGCCTTTTGTATCCGCTAAAATACCAACAAAGCGGTTGCTTTGTTTTGCCACTTCACGAATCATCTTAATTCTATTTCCGTGTTCTTTATGATTAGCATGTGAGAAATTCAACCTTGCTACATTCATCCCGGCATCGATCATTTTCCTTAGCATTTCTTTGTTATCTATAGCCGGTCCAATTGTACATACTATTTTAGTTTTCCTTTTCATATGTACCTCCTTATTAATTGCTTTAATTATACATCATTTAACCTAATAATTCTATACTCTACTCACTGCAAACGTTTTTATCGTCTTTTGAAAAACAAAATGAAAAGACTTTTGTTAGCCAATGAACCTGAAGAGCAATCATTGGCCCAATCACAAAAGCAAGAAACAAACTGCCATAATTAATCGCTCCAAGTCCGATTTCTGCCCATAGGCCCAAAAAAAGTGCCAGCAAAATTGCAGCAAGCTCAATTATTACTCTAGTTTTGAAAAAACTTTTTATCTTGAACACCTTCATAATCGAAAAGGTTAATTCATCAATAATCATCGCTGGAAACTTAGTAACAATAGCCATCCCTAGACCTAGTGTTAAAATCATAGCTCCAAGCAAAAACAACAATCCTTTAATCAAAAATGTATTTGGTGAAAAATCACCAAACACAACTATATCCCAAAAATCGATTGCAAATGACATCACACTAATTGGGGCTAGTATAAATAGATATTTAAAGCTTTTATTGGCAATAATGACGAAGGCCAAAATAACTAGGTTAATTATAAACATAGATGTCCCTAAAGTAATTGTTCCAACTAAATGCTTTAAACTGTAAACTAATGTATCCCAGGCTCCAGCACCTAGCCCACTTCTCAGAATCATATTTATCCCTAGTGCAATAAGCATCATACCCAAAAGATATATTAGTATTAGTATCACTTTTATCTGATTTTTATTCATTATATACCATCTGTCCCTCTTCTTGTTCGATAACTCCAGTTATAATTTCAAAACCATAACTTGTGTCGGACTTTCTTTTCCCCAAATCTTATCCGATTGATATAAATCCACGAAACCTAATTTATGGTAAAAAGCCCTCGTGACTTTATAATTAGTATCTTTATGCTCCTTTGAAAGAGTTAAGACCATTAGATATTTATAGTTTTGTGCTCTTGCGTATTCTAAAACATAGTTATGCAGCATTGTTCCAATGCCTTGATGGTGATATTTCTTTTTTATCCCTAAGACAAACATATCAAGTGTGTCTTTATTTTCTTCTCTTAATGAATAAAAACCAACAATTTCATCTCTTTTATATACCGCGAAAAAAGGATATTTTTTAACTTGTTCAATATACTGAACTGTGGCTTCATCAATTCCAAACCATTCAGGTAAGTCTTTTAATACTTCTTGAGCGACTTCTTGTTTCACTATAACTTTATCAATGTTGAAAATTCTAAATATTTTCATTTTTTTCGTTCCTTCTCTATTTACCCAAAATCATTATACTATAAATATGGGTTTGATTAACAAGCGGATTGATTTAACCTTATTTACCTCTTTCCTTAAAAGATTATTTATGATAGCTATCAAAAAAACAGCCGCTATGTTCTAAACATAGCACTGTTTTTTAACTGGATTTATCAGACTTTCATTAGCTTCGCTTAAGTTACTCTTCTTGCTACATAAGCAAACATTCTTGGTCCTGTGTGGACCCCTAGTACAGGTGTTAATTGTGCTATTTCTAATTTTTTAATATTTAATTCTTTTTTTAGCATCAAGCCTAACTCTTCGGCTTTTGGTTTGTCATCACCATAATGCACAGTTAACTCAATTAATTCATCACCATACTTTTCAATCAGCATCTCTTTCATTACTAACAAAGATTTCTGGATTCCAATTTTTTTAGTTATCGTTTCATAAACACCTTCATCACTAACTGAAATAACGGGTTTTACGCGCAGCATGTTACCAATAGTTCCCTCAACTTTACCAATTCTTCCACCTTTTTTTAAATACTTTAGCGTATTAATTGTGTATAGCGCGATGCTATCTTTATATCTCAATTGGTCTAGATCTTTAATTATTTGATCTACTGGGGTTTTAGCCTTTACTGCATCTACTGTGTGTTTCACCAAATAAGCAAGACCCGCGGCTAATGTTTTAGAGTCATATTGGGTAACATTTAATCCTTCTATGTCTTGAAGAGCTAGTCTAAAGGCATTAAATGTTCCACTTAAACCAGCTGAGATGTTAATAACGATTACATCTGTATATGCCTGTTTTTTAATATCTACTAAGACACTCTCAATATCTTCCATACTTGGAAGACTTGTTGAAATATCATTTGTATCAATTTTTGAGTAGCATTCTTCAGCTGTAATCTCAACTTGATCTCGGTAATTAACCCCATCGACGATAATTGTTAATGGCACAATAAATAAATTTTTGTTCCTCTTTGCAAATTCTAGTGATAGATTTGCTGCTGAATCTGTAATAATTGCAATTTTCTTCATTCTTTCTCCTTTTTTTTGCTTTGTTTTTTTAATTTAGAACTATCTATTTTTAAACAACTTGCTCTCTACTGTCACCGCTAAAGTCAACCCAATGACCAAACTCTTTTGTTCTGCTTATTTTTTCGATAATGAATTTAGAGATTATTTTATAACCTTCCTCATTAGGGTGCACGCCATCTAGACATATATAATCAAGATAATTTGGCAATGCTAAAAATTTCGTTCTAATATCAAATAAAATACACTTATGCTTTTTAGCTAGCTGCACAACTTCATTATTGTATTTTTCTTGAAACCTCTTAATTTGCTCTACATCACCTTTTAAAAATTTAAGCACCTCATTTGGATCTGCAATTTTTTCTATTACATTATTAAAGTACCTGCTTGAGTCAATAGGGAACACTGTCATCAAAACAACTCCGAATCCATTGTTTTTTAACTTAATGATTAGTTTCTCATATATTGAAACAAACTTTGCTAGTGGAGTCTTGGGTAGATGATTAAAATCAGGATCCATAGAAACCTCTTTCCAATCGAAATCAGAATCATTGCCACCTAGTGAAATAATTGCAAATTTTTCTTTCTGCTTATCTACTTGTTTAATGAAC
>CAZDCS010000085.1:0-5335 GCA_964504015.1 uncultured Mariniplasma sp.
TCGCTCTCTTTTTAGCTACTAAGATTCTTTTATGCTAGTAATTCAACTTCAGCGATAATTTGAGCAATAAACTCTGCTCGAGTAAGGTCTCCTTTTGCATATAATTCAAAAATAGGACCTAAAATATCAAACCCAAATCCACTCGGCATATCATTTTGCCACCAAGCATAAGCTTTACCATTTTGATTCCATTCTAATACTGCCGCACTCAAAGGAGTTGTCGGCACTAATGTAACGCTGTTAAACGCAGGAACCATGTTAGCTTTATTAACCATGTACTCATGGCCTTCGGTAGTAGACGCTAAATCATTTAAGAATAATTTAGCTGCCTCAATCATATCAGAATTGATGTTAATTACGTAGTATGATGGTGCGCCGATAAAAATTGAATCATTACCGGTTTCCATTGCTGCGTGTGGTAAAAAACCCATTGCAAAATCAGAATCAGCAAATGAACTATCAGTCCAGTTACCTTGGTGTAAGAATGCTGCTTTACCAGTTGCAAACTTACCAACTTGCTCATCATATCCACCAGTTAATAAAATGGTCTCATCAGAAAATTCAAATAGCATATCAACCCAATCAACATACTCGTCAAGACGATCTGCATCAATAATACCTTTGTTAAGGTTATCAATTACCGTTGAATCATTATATGCTAATCCAGCTGAAAGAAAACCATTAAAGTTATGAAGTCCAGTTACCCAGTGCATACCAGCTCCTGCAGCCATGGAAACAACTGCGTAATTCTCAAATCCTGAGTTATTATCAAAGAAATCTTGAACTCTTTGGAATGCTGCTTCAAACCCATCTTGTGAAACATCTTTTAAAGCTTCGATGTCTGCATCAGTAAAACCTACAGTTTTAAGTAGGTCTTCGTTATACGCCATTCCCCAACCTTCAATAGCTACTGGAAACCCAAAAACCTTGTCATCTACTGTGAAAGCTAGATCAGTATCTTCTATCCATGCTTCTCCGGTTAACTCTAAGATGTTATACTTAAATTCCTCGTAACCGCCCATACCTTCAATTACAAAAATATCAGGCTGTTCTTCTGATTGGAACTCAGCTAGAATTTGCGCTCCGTAGTCACACGCATCACCACCACATGTCTTTACGACCACTTCAATACCTGTTCTTTCTGACCAGGCTTGTGCATATGTGTTTAACACTTCATCAATTTCCACTTTATTTTGGAAAATAGTTAACACACCTTCTTCTTTAGGTCCACAAGCTGAGATTGTCATCGCCACCATTGCAACTACTAAAAACAAAATTAATTTCTTCAATTTTTCTCCTCCTTATTTTTTTTTGAAAAAATTGAATGAAACTATAGTCAACTAACTGACTAATATTGAGTAATCCTTGTCAACAGTAATAATTTTTCCATAAACCTTGAGTTTAATGGGCAAATCTGAGACAAGTGATAAAACATTTTTCTCTATTTTTAAATTCAGTTTTACACTTTGGTATCTTATAGTTACTTCAGCAAGTTTGATTTGCTCTTGCATAGGGGGATCAATTGACAAATATTCACCAATTCTAACTCCAAACAATCCATAGATCAACATTAGATAACTCCCGCCTAGGTTTGCCATATGGAGGCCATGCTGAGTATGTCTTTTTTTATCTTCAAGATCTAACAATGATAATTCTTGGAAATACTGATAAGCTAACTCACTTTTACCTAGATGATATGCAGCAATACCATAAATACATTTTGATAAACTCGAGTCATGGGTTGTTCTTTTCAAGTAATACTCAAAAGTTTTTTCATAAACTTCTTGATCTTTTTCTCCTAATAACACTAGCGACAAAACCGCGTCTGCCTGTTTTAAAATTTGGTGTTTATAAATGAAAAGCGGATGATAATTTAACAATAAAGGAAATTTATTTTCAGGTATTTCCTTTATATCGAAATCCTTTTTTATCATAAAGGAAGCATCTTGATTAATCACTTTACTCTTTTTATCAATTAATAAGGTCATCTGTCTAGCTGCAAGCTCAATTTGCGTTAACTTTTCATCACTGATTTCTAGTTTATCTAAGATCATTTCTAGACGTTTTTTATGTTTATCAATATAATTATAAGTAAATTCGAAATGCATTTTCGCCATTGAATTAGTATAATAATTATCATTAACAATAGTTGTATATTCATCTGGACCCGTTACAGCATCTAGATGAAACTCATTGTCTTTGAAGTGACCATACTCAACTAGGAAAACAGCTGTTTCAATTAACATTTCCACGCCATAATTAAACATAAACTCATTATCAAGTGTTGCATAATAATAATTTATAACTGCTAAAGCAACATCACTATTAATATGCACCTGTGCGCTACCTGCAGGATAATATGGAGATGACTCTTCTCCGTTAATTGTTCTCCATGCTATTTTAGCACCGCTAGAAACTCCTAACTTTTTCGCTTCAGCTCTTGCTGAATCTAGCGTATAATACCGATAAAGTAAAAGCTTTTTTGCTTTATCTGGCTGCGTAAATATGAAGTATGGAAGCATATAACACTCTGTATCCCAAAAGTAATGTCCTTCATAACCTTGGCCTGTAATACCCTTAGATGCAATGCTAGCACTTTGATTATCACCTGCACTCTGATTTAGCTGATAAACATTATATAAAAGCGCTTCTTCTAGTGTTTTATCTGTTATTTTAAGATAGCTGTTCGACCAAAAAGTCGCTCTTTCCTCTTTTTCTAGACTAACATATTGTTCAAATGGGTTAATATTATCTAACATGTCAGTGATTTCTTTATCAATGTCACCATCAAATAAAGATGATGCATAAAGTTGATACTTTGTAACTTGATACTTCTTTGTTGGTGCAATACTCGTTTTATCGACTGCAATAATCTCTTGACCTTTAGTGTGGTACTCAAACTCTTTGTCATGCGTAATCGCTACTTTAACATGAAAATTTGTTTTCAGTGTTCGAGCTACTAGTGTGGCATTATCTCCACTACATTCAATATTCTCTAAACTAAGGTGTTTTCTTTCTCGTGAAACTCTTGGATCTTGCCCTAGATTTTTTTTCGCTAATGGCATCCGTAAATATGATGATAACCATAGAGGTCCTGCATAATTAGATGTCTCGATTGTCAGTCTTGATACGATCATATTTTGCTTGCTACTAAGAACTCTTTTTTCGCTAACAACGAACTCATAACCTGCTTTTGTTTGATAAACAGCCTTTCTTGTTGTTGTACCTTCTTGCATATTAAGTGAGCGGTCTAAACTCAACAATTGTGAGTTTGTTAGATCAATAACCCCATCAACAGTTTCAATCTTGATATAAGAAGCGTCTGGTAGTAAAACAATAGTCTGACCTTCTTGAGGGAATTGCTGGTAGTTTTCCTCATAACAAAAGGGATATGTATCATAAAATCCATTCAACATCGTCTGAGGGTAATCATTAGTTCCATATCCTTCAATGAAATGACCCTTTGTCCCTAGCTTCCCATTAGCTAGTGAAAAAATTGTTTCATCTGCAAGCAATTCAGTGGTTTCTATTCTGTTTTGGCGTACTAATATATATTTATTTTTCGAACTTTTGCTATCTAGTTTCATAAGAGCTCCTATAGTTTTGACTTGCCTATTTTATTGCTCCTGATGTCATTCCCTTAATAATGTATTTTTGGGCAAAAATAAACAAGATAAGTACTGGCAGTGCTGCCATTAAAACACTTGTCAAAATCAAGCCCCACTCCTTAAAAAACTCTCCGGCTAGATTTTGAACCGCAATGGGAAGTGTTGTTGTATTCCCACCTAAACCAATAACTAAAACTGGAAGGAGGTAATCATTCCAAATCCACATTCCGTTTAGAACTAATAGCGTTACAAAAATTGGTTTCAGTATTGGTAATACCACCTTAAAGAAAACTTGCGCTTTACTACAACCATCGATAATTGCCGCTTCTTCAATATCTATAGGGATTGATTTAATAAAACCATGAAAAAGAAAAACACTAAGTGGTGCCCCAAACCCTATGTAAGCTAGAATAACCCCGTGGTGTGTATCTCTAAGTGGAATACCTGTGGCCCTACTAAGGGATGTCATTAGACGAACAAGAGGGATCATAACAACTTGAAAAGGTATAACCATTCCTGCTAGAAATAACATAAATATCCAAAATGAATATTTCGTCTTAGTTCTAACTAAAACCCAAGCCGCCATGGCACTGAAAATACCAATTGCCATTAAACTAGTTGACGTGATAATGACTGAATTTAGGAAAGATGAAAAATAATTGATGTTTCGTCTAGACAATATTTCCATAATGTTATACCATAAGTTCGCCCAGTTATCTGGCATTGACATTGGGGCCAGCGTTATCTCTGTCGTTGATTTAGCCGAGTTAATAATTACTAAAACAAAGGGAAAGAAAAACAACGCTAATAAAACAATCGCTAAAAACTCTAGTAAATAAAGGCTTAGTTTTTTATAATTCATTATAATTCAACCTCCCTTTTCTTACTGTAATAAACTTGTACCAGTGCAATAATTAAAAGGAAGATGAAGAAGACAATCGCTTTTGCTTGTCCTATGCCCAACTCGAAATTCGAGAATGCTTCGTTATAAATGTTCATAGCAATAAGGTTGGTGGATTGAACGACTGGAAGCCTATCAAGTCCTAACAATGACCCAAACCATTCTGGCAAAAGCATCGACGGTCCCCCTTGCGTCAAACTGACCACAGTATCAAACTGCTTGAATGAAGCAACTAGGGTTAAAAACATTGCTACAGTAAATGCTTGTGCAACCAATGGAAGAGTAACGGTCTTTAGTCTTTGTAATGCATTCGCTCCATCTATTTTGCTGGCTTCAACCAAATCTTGTGGTATATTTTGAATTGCAGCTACATAAATCATCATAATGTAGCCGGCGAACTGCCAAGTTACAACAATAATCAATCCCATCAGAGCAGTCTGCCCATCGATTAGAATACTTCTTGAAAAGACTCCGCCAAATGAGACAATCGCTCTATTAAAAATAAATTGCCAAATATAACCCAAAACTAATCCACCTATTAAATTTGGCATGAAGAATCCAGCGCGATAGACATTTTTAAACTTTAAGTTTTTAGTTACAAGTAACGCAAGTCCGAATGCAACTACATTAATTGCAATGATATTTAGAACTGAATAAACAATCGTTCTCCAAAAAGAAAACAAAAACCTTGTCTCTCCAAAGATTGTTCGGTAGTTTTCCAAGCCAACAAACTTCTCATGACCTGTGTTTAGGCCATCCCAATCGGTGAAGGAAAAATAAAAACCTTGTAAAATTTAATTATTTTTACCCTTTCCCTCCGCCTTTT
>CAZDCS010000086.1:0-5319 GCA_964504015.1 uncultured Mariniplasma sp.
AAAAGTAGTGAATTAATCTATTTGCCTGGCGGCGAAGGCTGCTTAAGTGTTGACCGCATCACTGAAGGAATTACACCTCGCTATAAATCATTAACTATTGAAACTTTATCTTATGATATCCTTAGTGATCAATTAATCCCTATCGAATTGCATTTAGAGGGTTATATTGGAATTGTTTTTCAGCATGAATACGATCATCTAGAGGGTGTTATGTATACAACAAAACTATTTAGTGAATTACCTTATGCAAGCCCTGCTTTTCAAGTGGAAACCGAAGAATCTACTTGAAAATAATTTTAAGAACGTTAATTTGATTAACTAAAATGTCATGATAGGTGGCATTTTTTGTTTGTTCATCTGAAAAGATAGACTCTGATACTTCTTCCATCATAACCCGTTTCTTTTTTGCTTTTCGTCTAAACACCTTAGCTATCAATCCTTTATTCTTACTTTCAAGTTCTTTGGTTTTTTGTTCAAATTTAGTGTCAATAATTAAAAAGCCAGTATACCGATCTCTAATCATTTTTTTTAGTATCGCTAAGACATTCGTTTCACCGTAACCCATTAGCTTAGGCATGTCTTTATGATCTGAATCTATTGTTGCAAAAGCTCCTATTTTTCTTTTCAAAAGACGATATGCTGTTGTTGTTGATTCATCATTTAACATAATATAGACTGGGTCAAATAAAACACTTAAAACGTTTGCTTTAATTTTTTTGAAAATGTAAGCATAAACATTCGCCTTATATCCGTTGACAGGATATAAAATGATCCTTTTATTGTTTTTCATTGCTAAGTCAATAAATGGTTCGAGCCTTATTCTAATATTCTCATACTCTTCAATAACATCAGTAAAGAGCGGTAATCTATAGTAAAGGTGCTGGACCTTCAACTTTTTCGCGATATTAATCATGCTCTTAAACTCACCTAATGCTTCCTTGTGCTTTGCATCGCTATTAATATCGTATGGCTTAATGTTGGTATCTAGGATATCCACTTTCATTTTTTCTATCTTTAAAAGAAGATTGATTTCTTTTAACTCAGCATCATTAAGCTCAATTATTGGTCTTTGGTTAAACTCTTTTAGACAAATACTGTTTATATTAAGTTTTTTAGCGGTAGCGATTTGCTCTTTGAATGTTTCTCTTTTCTCTAGATTCAAAAAACCTGTTATTACCGGTTTCATATTTTTGATAACCCGTGCATAAGAATACCTCCTGCAACACCTACATTTAAGCTCTCCACATTTTGTGTAGCTATATGAATTGCTTCATCACAAAGATCTTTAATCTCTTGTGAAACACCTTGTCCTTCATTACCTAGAACTAACACCAGTTTTGCAGGTACACTAGAGTTTACGTTATTGTGCGCATCGGCATAAAGAAAGTAGTAACCTTGGTTTTTAAGTGTTTCTATCGCTTTATCAAGCGGAATCCTCTCGATATAGATATCGAAAATAGCGCCCTGAGATGCTCTGACCACTTTCTCATTATACACGTCAGCTGACTTTAAACTTATAATAAGATGACGAAATCCAAAAGCTACCGCACTTCTAATAAGTCCTCCCATATTATCAGGATCTTGAATATCATCTAGCATCAAGATATGGTTGCTAGCTATTTTAAGGTTTGTTTTTCGGCAAACAGCGATTTGATCAATAACTGTTTGAGTCATCTGCAACTTAGCAAACAATTCATCAGGCAAGATAATTCCTTCTTTGTCTTCATTTGCTGTAATAAGATCGATAACTACATCGTGCGCTTTTGCTTTTTCGATTAGATGTTCTCCGAAAACCAAGAATAAATCATTTTCGTCTCGGTGTTTTTTTTGTTTCAGTTTTAACCACAGCTTGTAGCTCTTATTATGTTTTGACAGTATTTTCATCTTTAGCTTTTTCCTTCTTGTATTCTATAAGAGCTTCTTGAACCGAAAATCCGTAACCAGATATATCAAAATCGCTCTCACTAAACACCTTTATTGTTTGAGTATTTTGTAATGCTTCAATTAGTAACGGTTCATAATCCATATGTTTCTCATATTTAATAGTATATATTTCTTTTGGTTTTGTAACCGGTGATTTTGGGACATAAATGCTACAACAATCATTAAATGGCTGAATCGATGTTTCAAAAGTTTTTATTTTTTTAGCTATCTTTACTATATCATTTTTATCATAGGTTATCAAAGGTCTTAAAATTGGAATTTTAGTAACTGCTTCAACAACTTGGATGCTATTTAATGTTTGGCTAGCAACTTGACCAACAGATTCACCGTTAAGCAAACACAACAATTCCTTTTGATTAGCATATTGTTCTGCTAAGCGATACATCATCCTCCTCATTATCGTAATAATATAGGGGTCATATATTTTGTCTAGAATCTCTTCATGAATTTTTGTGAAAGGCACTAAATGTAGTTTTATGCTTCCACTAGCTGTATACTCAGCTAGTATCTTAGCTAAATCAATAACTTTTTGAACTGATTCTAATGGTGTCAAAGGAGTTGACTCAAAGTGGAATAATTCCACTTCAATTCCTTGTTTCATTGCCAAATAGGCAGCAACCGGACTATCGATTCCCCCACTCATCATTAACAATCCTCTTCCACCTGTGCCATAAGGGTAACCCCCCATACCTTTTAGGGGCTTTAAGAAAAGATAGGTGACATCTCTTCTAACTGCAATATGCAAAATATCTGTCGGTTTTTTGACATCAACGCTAAATTCCTTAGTTACTTTACTTAAAATTGCACCTGCTATTTTTTGCGTTATTTCAAGGCTAGTTAAAGGAAAGGTCTTATCATGTCTTCTTGTTTCAATTTTTAAGCGTGTCGAAGACCCCTTTATTTCATTGTTGAGAACTTCAATGCCCTTTTCAATAATATCATCAAGATCTGTTTTAGCAACATAGGCAACATTAAAAGAATGAAGACCTGGTATTTGGTATAATTTATTAATAATGGATTGTTCATCAACTTCTCTAAAATCAATGAAAATACGATCATACGTGAAATCCAACCCAACAGCTACACCTTTGAATTTTTGAATCATGTGCCTTTTTAATCTCTTTTTAAACATTCCTTGATTTTTACCTTTAAGCATCATATCGCCAAAGCGAATTATTATTATTTTCTTCATATTTCTCGCGAGTATTCACTCTCGCTTTCACCTTGCTTTCTCATCATATATTATATTTACACTTATCACTTATAGAACAATACCATTTTAACATATATGCTATAATAATGTTGAGGGTGAATGTATGAAAAAAGAAGAATTATTGCAATCAGCAAAATCTTTACTTAAAACTCAACCAAATCAAACCGCGCTTTTGGCTAATGCCTCAGCTTTTCTAAATGAAACACTTCCTAAAATTAATTGGGTTGGTTTTTATCTTTTTGATGGCCAAAAACTTCATGTGGGGCCATTTCAAGGGAGAGTTGCTTGTTCATCAATTGAACTAGGACAAGGGGTTTGCGGGAAATCCGCTGCATCTAAGCAAAACATCATCGTTGATGATGTTACCAGCTATCAGAATCACATTGCTTGTGATTCAAATAGTCGTTCAGAAGTTGTTATTCCTATCTTTGTTAATCAACAACTATTCGGGGTTTTAGATGTTGATAGCCCTATTTATAATCGCTTTGACCTCCAAACTGTCCAATTCCTCGAAGATTTTGTCCAAATATTGATAAAACAATTGACTTCCATCTAAATATAGGGTAAACTATATGATGTCGGTAAAAAGCAGGCAAACTATTTTTAGAAGAATAATCCCTACCATATGGAGCCCTTAGTACCCTTTCTGCTTTAAGGTGAAAAGAACATCGGGATTGCTTTTATTAAAGTACTTTGCAACTTTTGCCACCAAAATAAAAGGAGGTAAAATATATGTCACGTTATACTGGATCAACATGGAAAATTTCGCGTCGTTTAGGCTATTCACTTTCTGAAACAGGAAAAGAATTGAAAAAACGTCCTTATCCACCTGGTCAACACGGACAACGTCGCTCGAAAACAAGTGACTACGGTTCACAATTACAAGAAAAACAAAAAGTTAGATTCACTTATGGTATGTCAGAAAAACAATTCAAGAAGACTTTTAAAGAAGCTGCTAAAACACAAGGAAAACACGGTGAAAACTTCTTAAAATTACTAGAATCTCGTCTTGATAATGTTGTTTATCGCTTAGGCTTAAGTAAAACTAGAGCACAAGCTCGCCAACTGGTAAATCATGGTCATTTATTGATTGATGGGAAAAAAGTAGATATCCCTTCATATAGAATGAAACCAGGACAAACAATCGCGCTTCGCGAGAAGTCAAAAGGTTTAAAAATTGTTGCTGAAGCTCTAGAAGCACAGTTCTCAACTGTTGAATATGTTTCTTTTGATAAGGAAACAGGCACAGGAACATACGTTCGCTACCCTGAACGTAACGAATTCTTGCAAGAGATAAACGAGCAGTTACTCGTTGAATTCTACAACAGATAATAACTAAAGCAAAAGACAAACATCAGAAATGTTGCTTGTCTTTTTTTTATGCCATAATTAAAGAAAATCAAACACAGTGTTTTGGGGTTTTTTCTGGTGCTCTATCTCTTGTTAAGGAGTTTATCTACATCATCAATTGTTGGAATGGAGTTCATCGCTCCTAGTTTTGTAGTTGTTAATGCTGCTGTTGCATTAGCAAAGCGCAAATATTCAACTAATTCATCTTCAACATTGTCTTCTCCCTCTTTTTTGGATAAACAAAAAAGAATCGCTCCAATAAATGCGTCTCCAGCACCTGTTGTATCAATTACTTCAACATCAAATCCCTTTTCTTCATAAAAATTGGTTTTTGTGTGAAGTTCAGCTCCTTTTGGTCCTTTTGTGACAATAATATATTCTACGTCACCTCTAAATAGTTTTTTAACTGCGCTTTTTTTATCGAAAACCCCCGTAATAAACTCAAGTTCATCCTCTGCCACTTTCACTAAATTAGCGTAAGGGATAAATTCATTAATAACTTCTTTGTATTTTTCATGATCTCTCCATAAGGCTAATCTAATATTGGGATCAAAGCTAACGAACCCATTATTCTCCTTTATTATCTTTAAGGCCTTAAGATGTGCATCCTTTATTGGGTCGTCGCTAAGACTCACTGAACAAAAATGGAAAATGCAGTTTTTTAGAACTTCAACATCAACTTGTGAAGGACTAAATAACTGATCAGCGCTTGGGTCACGATAAAAAACAAAATCTCTATCTCCTTGTTTTGTAAGAGTTACAAATGCTAGAGCTGTTTTAGCTTCATCTGTTTCGTATAAAGACGAGACATC
>CAZDCS010000087.1:0-5114 GCA_964504015.1 uncultured Mariniplasma sp.
TATCTAGTGAATAGAATTAGAGCCTTTATGAAACTAGATAGCTTAAAAAGCAAAGAGGAAACAAAAAAAATCGTTCAAGAAGAATTAACAATTTTCCTGAAGGGAGCGAGAAAAAAAATAGCATCTTATAATAAAATAGACAAATTGTATAACGTCTTTAATAATAAGACTCTTGATGAAATAGTCGAAAAAAAGCCAATGACAAAAGATGAACTAATCAAAATAAATGGTATTGGACCAGGGAAAGTATCGTTATGGGGGGGCTATCTTATTAATGAAATCAAGCAGTTTCTTAAAAAGTAAGCAGGGCATAATATTTTAGATGTTCACTATATTTACTTGCGTTAAATAATAATTAGTAAAGTAGATTATCAAGAATATAACAAAAGACTTAAAGGTATATATTAGATATCTTTGAATCGTTCATCTATATCTCTCTTGCTTTTGTTGATGATGAGCAAGATATTATAGTTTGCTTTTTTTGTATCAACAGACGTGTTATTGTTTAAAACTAGTTTAATTACGGATATCACAAGTCTTTTAGTGCTTTATAATTGAATTTGGATATTGCAAGGTTAACATCTAGGCTCTATGTAACAAAGGGAATATCCTTACAACTCTATTGTCCACACCTTACTTGTTATAGTATCAGCATAGCAAGTTATATGAAGTTTTGTTGATTCTATAAATATTCTTTGCTGCCCTAAATCACTAGTTCTTATTGAAATAAAACAAGAGAATTGATATAATGTGTATGAAGTAGGTGACTCGCATGAAGAGATGGCTTTTATTTATTGTTGCACTTATAATATTTATCACAGGCGTGTATTTATACTTGCCTTATTTTTCATTTGAGACAGGGCAGCACATCTTTGCATTCATTCTTCTTTTTGGAAGCCTAATTCTCACGTTTGTAACAATTTATTTGATGTTTAGCTCTAAATCAAGAAGAAAAATCCAAACGCTGCAAAATAGATTGTCAATGTGGACTAAGTTGTCTTATCATATTAATCAAGTAGGAGATGAAGTATTTAATGAGTTGCCAATAGGCATTATTGCCTATGATGGTGATTATGAAATAAAATGGGCAAATCCGCAGGCGAAAATTATCTTTAACAATAAACTAACGGAAAAAGCGATTAAAGAAGTTAATCAAGAGTTATATGATGGTACTCTTGATAAGAGGATAAAATTCAGTATAACAACAAATGGCAAAGTCTATGAGGTGACTCATCGTCTAGATTATAAGTTTTTCTACCTTTTTGACGTAACAGAGCAAGAAGTAATTAAAAAGCGCTACAAGGAGCAAGTGCCAGCGCTAGGAGTTGTTTATCTTGATAATCTAGATGAAGTTCTAAGTTCGCTAGATGTCACAGAACAATCAAATCTGAAAGGTGAGTACTTATCAGCAATTGCTGATTGGGTTAATAAGTATGGTGGCTTTTTAAAACCATATGGAGATGAACGATTAATCGTTGTCTTATACCAAACACAATTAGATAAAATGATTACTGATGGTTTCACTATTTTAGACACAATTAGAAGAATATCGATTTCTAATAGCGTTAGAGTGAGTTTATCAATGGGAATTGCTTCATGGGATATTAAGTATGAGACGCTAGGTGTCTATGCCCAAAACGCCGTAGAACTTGCTGAAAAACGGGGTGGGGATCAAGTGGTTGTAAATATCCAAGATCGCAAAATCGCCTTTTTTGGAGCTAAAACTGATGCAACTGCTAAAAGTTCAAAAGTGGGAGTCAGGGTTACAGCACAAACAATCAAAGAATATATTGATAAAGCTACGGATATTTATATTATGGGTCATACGCAAACTGACCTTGATGCTTTTGGATCAATGATTGCCTTTTATCACATGGCTAGTACTAGCAAAAAACAAGCATACATGATAGTTGATGTTGAAAAGTTCGATGATACAGTTAAAAACGTGTATAAAATAGTTGAAAAAGAATTACCTAAATTGATTCAAAGTTGCGTAAGCCCCCAAACAGCTGTTCAAGAAATAACGCCAGAAAGTCTTTTGATCGTTGTTGATAGTCAGTCGCCAAAACTTGTTATGAGTCCAAAGGTTTTGCAAAAAGCGAAGCAGTTAATCGTTATTGATCACCATAGGGTAGGAGAAGATAGTTTTAATGCTGTCTATTCTTTCATTGAGCCATATGCATCATCAACAATCGAGTTAGCAATGGAATTATTCAATTTCTATAGCTCAGAAAAAAGAATTGAGATAGCACCATTAGAGGCTACTATCATGTATGGTGGGTTAGTGATTGACACTAACAACTTTAGTTTTAGAACAGGTGCTAGAACTTTTGAAGTAGCAGCTAGCCTTAAAGATTTAGGTGCAGATGAAACAGCAGTGAAATTGTGGTTAAGACGGGATTTAATAAGGACACTTGAGATAAACAATCTCTTAGGAGATGTGGAGATTTTCTTGGAAAAATTCGCTTTTATTATTACAAAAGATACTTATGATGATCGTATAATGCTAGCTCAAGTCGCAGATGCAGCACTACAAATTAGCGGCATTGATGCATCATTTATGATCGCGAGATTAGATAATGAAACTATAGGTGTCTCATCTAGGTCATATGGTCAAGTAAATGTCCAAATATTAATGGAATCCCTTGGTGGTGGTGGTCACTTAAATAGCGCTGCAGCGCAAATTAAAGAGTTATCACTTAATAACGTTTATGAACAAATAAAAAATTATCTAGAATTAGAATATGGCACAAAAGGAGAAAAGATGAAGATTATACTATTAGAAGACGTAAAAGGAAGAGGGAAGAAAGACGACATTATTAATGTCGCATCTGGGTTTGGCCAATTCCTGATAACACAAAAGAAAGCTATAACAGCAACACAAGAGAATATAGATATTATCGATCAAGGAAAAGAAGAGGTTGCTCTTGCTGCAAAAAGACATATTGAAATAATGAATAAGTTAAAAGCAGAGATTGATAATAAAAGAGTAACACTCAGTATTCAAATTGGAAAAGAAGGGAAAATGTTTGGTAGTGTAACAACAAAACAAATAGTTGAACTCTTTGATGAGCAACATAACATCTTAATTGACAGAAAGAAAGTCAGTTTATCAAGTGATATTAATTCAGTTGGCATCTACACAGCATCTGTCTCATTGCATAAAGATACCAAAGCACAATTTGAAGTGCATATAGTTGAGAAATAGGAGCTAAACATGGCTAAAAAATTACCTCATCATAATGAATCTGAACAATCTGTCCTAGGGACAATCTTTTTGGATCCTCAACAGATTAATAGTGTGATCGATCATCTAAGACCAGATGATTTTTATGAGAAAAGTCATATGTTGATCTATGAAGCAATGAAAAAGTTATATGCTGATAATCACAAAATAGATTATACAAGTGTTGCATCATGGCTAGAACAAAACCAGAATCTAGGGCGCGCAGGGGGTCTTAACTATTTAAGAGCTTTAGCAGAAACAGTTGCTTCAGTTAATCATCTAGACACATATATTGATTTAGTTAAAGAAGGGTCACTAAAAAGACAAGTTATTATGCTTGCTGATAAAATTAGTGAGCTTGGATATAACGGTGAAATGGATGCTGCAGAATATTTAAGCCAAGCAGAAGAGGATATTTTTGCGCTAGCGCAAAAAAGGAAAACTTCTGAGTTTGCGCTTTTAGCTGATGTCGTGAAACAAGTTAAAGAAAAAACCGAACTAAACCGTGATAAAAAAGGTGGTATTACAGGTCTTCATACAGGATTTGCTAATATAGACGAACTAACGGCTGGCTTGCAGCCTGAAGAGTTAATTATTTTAGCGGCACGCCCCTCGATGGGGAAAAGTGCTTTAGCAATGAACTTAGCATTAAATATAGCTAAAAGAAACTCTGATGGGAAAGCGAGTGTAGCGGTCTTTAGTTTAGAGATGAGCAATGATCAACTTGCTGCAAGAATGTTGAGTGCTGAATCTAATATTGAAAATGATAAGATTAAAACCGGACGTCTAACTAGCTCTGAGTGGCAATACTTAGAAACAGGAATGCAATCATTGGCAAAGCTAAATATTGTTTTTGATGATTCAGCAGCTGTTACAGTCTCAGACATTAGAGCTAAGTGCAGAAAACTAAGCCAATCCAAAGGACTGGATTTTGTTGTTATAGACTATTTACAGTTAATTAAAAGTGATACTAGATCTAATAACCGACAAGAAGAAGTCGCTAAGATATCGAGAAGTCTTAAGCAGATGGCAAGAGAGTTAAAAATACCTATTCTAGCTTTATCACAATTATCTCGTGAAGTTGAAAAACGAGAAGATAAACGCCCTGTTTTAGCTGATCTAAGAGAATCAGGGAGTATCGAACAAGATGCAGATATTGTTATGTTTTTGTTTCGTAAGGACTATTATGAAACTAAAAGTGAAAACAAGACTGGAGATGTCGATTTGTCAATTGCTAAAAACAGGCAAGGACGAGCTGGTATTTCACTCAAGTTCCGCTTTGATACTGAGTTTAGCCGATTTAGAGCACAATCTGAGCGTGAGGAAATGTATAAAGACTAATTAATAATATAAACAAGTGGAGCTCAAAAGAGTTTCCACTTGTTTTAATAAAAAAAAGGACCCCAAGGCCCTAGATTTTATTTCAGAATATAACCTGAGTTTGACAGTTAAAAAAGATAAAACCCCGTATAAGAGCCCTATTGAGCTGTTACGATGGCTTTATTCATCTTAGTATATGTTGCAATGTCAGGCAATTTCCTTTCTAAATTCCCTGAGTTATTGTATTTGTCAATTGAAAAAGGAATTCTTCCTTATTAATGTCTCAAATATTATATGATTTTTGCGACAGTTGTATTTTCGACATTCTTACAATTACACAAGTGTATATATGCAATTGCAAGAAAACAAGAAATGCAATGAAATTTCCATACATAATAGAAAAACTGTTGCAAAAATGATTAGCTTTGTTATAATACACTTGAAAAGAAGTGTGGTGATAGCGTGAAAAAACAAAAGAAAAAGGATATTGCACTAGATTATATTCTATCTAATTATGATAAGAGAACCCCGATATTTGTAAAAGAACTCTATAGTACTTTCCCTGATA
>CAZDCS010000088.1:0-5094 GCA_964504015.1 uncultured Mariniplasma sp.
TTTTTCATCTTTCATTGTTAACTTAGGAAATTGATCAAAAAACATTGTATGAATCATAAAATGTTCTATTCTATCTCCACCAATACCGCCGATTAAATAAACTTCTTCCGGGTTTAATTTATTGGCTTCAATTAACGCTTGATATGTATCTGTGACATTCTTTTTTTTATTTAGGCGAAGCACATTTAATTCCCTTAGCACTTCATGATTTTCTAATGAGTCAAAGTCACCAATAGCTAAATCAATTCTAATTTGTTGCTGGTAAAGACTCCTTGTTGCTTGATCGACTGCGATAATGTAATCACTATCGAGGATATCAATTATTTGGCGCACATCTTTTGGGGTTGGGTGAGTCACTATCAGAACTCTCATCTTAATTCCTCAATTGTTTTTTTTCGGTTAGATTGATTAAACAAATAACTCCCAACAACAGCAATATCCACGCCTGCTTTTCCGCATTTTTTTAGTGTTTCTTTGTTAACGCCACCATCAACCTCTATTACAAAAGACAGGTTATATTTAGCACGTAACAAAACTAACTCTTTTACTTTTTCTAAGGAGCTCTCAATAAATGATTGCCCTCCAAATCCAGGTTCCACAGTCATTACAAGCGCTAGATCAATATCTTTTAAGTATGGTAGTAAAGCCGATGTTGGTGTGTCTGGCTTTAGTGAAATCCCTACTTTAATATTTTTATTTTTAATTGCTTGTATTGTTTTTTCTACTTGTTTTGTTTCAAGGTGAAATGTAATGTATTTAGCGTTGCTAAAAGCAAAATCAGAAATCCAAACGCAAGGATCACTAACCATTAGATGGATATCTAATGGTAGGAAACTATATTTTGCAATTTGTTTCGATATTGCTGGCCCAAAAGAGATATTAGGAACAAAATGACCATCCATAATATCTAGGTGTAGATAATCTGCGGTTTTAATACTATCAAGTTCTTGTTCTAGTTTCATAAAGTTTGCTGTTAAAACTGATGGTGCAATCTTCATCTTATCCTCCATTAATACTTGTCTTTTTGATCTTTAATTTCTTGTAAAAACTGCTTATAATTATCATAGCGAGATTGAATTATATCACCTTTTTCAACTGCCTTTTTTATTGCACAATTAGGCTCGCTTAAGTGTAGGCAACTAGCTTTAAACTTGCAGGATTTGCTAAGTTTAACAAAATCAGGATAAAACATCTTTAGTTCATCGGCATAAAAAATAACAAATTCAATTTTCGAAAACCCTGGAGTATCCACAATATAGCCTTCGTTAAATAAATATAGTTCCGTATGTCTTGTCGTGTGTTTCCCTCGGCCTAAGGCTTTTGATATTTCTTGTGTTTTAAGCTTTAACTCAGGTAATAAAGCATTTAATAATGTCGATTTTCCAACGCCTGTTTGACCAGCTAAAACGCTTATTTTATTTTTAAAGATATGCGTTAAAACATCAACCCCTATTTTTTGTTTACTATCTACATAATAAATCTCATATCCCATTTTAAGGTAATACTCTAAATCCTTTTTAAGTCCGCCCAACTTTGCTTCATTGATTAAATCCACTTTAGAAATGATAATCACAGGCTCCAAGTTTTCTTGATTCATAATAATTAAAAACTTATCTAATAGGTGAAAACTAAACTCTGGCTCAACTGCCGAAAAAACCAATAAAACTTGATCTACATTGCTGACATCTGGCCTTTCTAAACTGTTTTTTCGCGGTAAAATATCAATGATAAGCGGTTGCCCTCCTGTGTCATCATATAAAACAGAGTCACCAACTTTCGGGCTTATTTGCATGATTTTCCGCTCTTTTTTTGTTCTTTTGCTTGTTTGCAAGTTGAAAGAACTCTTTTCATCGACCTTTGTATACCTTAGTTTCCCTCTAGCATGAGCAACAAATTGCTTTCTTGTTTCAAGGTCAATTAAAGTATAATGATTTGATATTGATTTTTTTATAAACCCTTTTTTCAATGTTGCCTCCTATAAGTACTGACTTCGCAATTGACCACAAGCAGCATCAATTTCGTGTCCTTTTTCCTTACGCAATGTCACTTGAATTCTATTCTTCTTTAATGTGTCATAAAAGCTTTGCATTGTTTCTGTCATAGACCTCCTATAAGGAGCTTCAGCAACTTCATTATAAGGGATCAAATTGACATAAACATTAATACCTTTTAATAAATGCGCTAATTCTAGTGCTGTTTTATGGCTGTCATTCACTTGATCAATTAAAATATATTCAATTGTTACACGCCTTTTAGTTACCATAATATAGTATTTAATCGCTCCAATTACTTCTTGTATCGGGTATGTTTTATTGATCCTCATCAGTTTTGTTCGAATATCATTATTAGATGCATGCAAACTTATAGCTAGGTTAACTTGCAGTCCCATGTGAGCATACTCTTTTATTTTAGGAACTATTCCACTAGTTGAAACGGTAATATGTCTGGCTCCAATAGCGAGCCCTTTAGGGTGGTTAACAGTTTTTAAGAATGTCATTAGATGCTTGTAATTATCAAATGGTTCTCCAATACCCATAACAACAACATAAGAAATACGGTCCTCTAGATGTCTTTGGGTTTCAATTATTTGAGCAATAATTTCTCCAGATGTTAAATCACGCTTCTTTTTTAACAAGCCTGAGGCGCAAAATGAACAACCTATATTACAACCAACTTGTGTCGTCACACAAACGCTTGTCCCGTAGTTTTGTTTCATAATCACTGTCTCAATTAGATGCTCATCATTTAACTTATATAAGTACTTCTCTGTCCCATCTGAACTTACATTCTTTTGCTTTAGTTCTAAAGCATCAAGCCTAAAGTTGTTCGCTAAAAAACCAAGCAAGTCTTCTGGCAAGTTTTTCATATCAGAAAAAGACGCTACTTTTTGCCGGTAAAGCCAATTCCATATTTGTTCCGCTCTAAATTTTTTATATTTATTTTCAAGCAAGTATTCAGTTAGTTCCTCAAATGATAAATCATAAATTAACATATCTACCTCTATTTTCATTATACATTATTTTTCTTAGTCTCTAACAACAGCTTGATGACTATAATTCAAGCGCTTAATAATCCTTTTCATTAAGTGGTCGATATCTTCACTTTTAAGTGTTTTTTCAACGTTATTAAATGACAAGGAAAAAGCAACCGATTTTTTACCCGTAGCAATGTTTTCTCCTTGATAGACATCAAAAACATCAAGTTTAACTAAATTATTTTGGGCAGACTTTTTAATTTCTAAAACTAGATCATAAACATCAACCCCTTCATCAACTACAACCGCTAGATCACGGTCAACATTTGGATAGCGACTAATAGCTTTATATGAAGACATTTGTTTTTCTTTTAACAAAAGAGACAAATTGATATCAAGTGCCACTGTTTTTGCTATATCTAGGTGTTTTGCTTCTAGGGGGTGTATCTCAGCGATTTGCCCTATAACTTTCCCCATATAGCTAATATTTGCTTGTCTATAAGGGTGGAAAGCTTTGCTGTGTTCTGCAAAGCTATATTCAAAAAAGACGCCTAATTCATTAAAGACTTTGTCAATTATGCCCTTTAGGACATAAAAGTCTGAGAGTATCTTTTGTTTTTCCCACTTATTAGATGTAAATGATCCGCTTAACGCAATCCCTAGATGCATATTTTCTATATTTCCAGCAAAACAATTACCGATTTCAAAAAGAGAAATATCTGGTTGCTGTCTCGCTTGATTATACTTGATTGTTTCTAGTAACCCATGAATAAGACTTTGCCTTAATGTTTTTTTATCTTCTGATAATGGCATTAAGATTGAAACCGGTTTCCCTATATTGTTATATAGGTGAACGTTTTCTTGTTTAATTAAAGTGTAGGTAACTATTTCATTTAATCCAAAATCAGCTAGTTTATGTCTTAATGCTCTTACTCTTTTTTGTTTGAAAGTTAGTTTGCCAAACGCTTGTTTGGCAATAGGTGCCATTGAGATATTATCTAGTCCATATATCCGAGCAATTTCTTCTAAGACATCAGCCTTAATCATAATATCGTTTCGGTAACTAGGGGCTTTAACAACATAGCCATCATGATTACTCTCATATGTATAATTATAAGATTTAAAATAAGATATTATTTTTTGCTCATCGATTTCTACACCCAGGACTTTGTTAAAATAGTTTTTGGGGATTCTTATTTCAGGATTTTCAACTTCAAAGTTTAGCGTTGAACTAACTCCTAATGAGACTTTTGCATCTGCTAATTCAATTAGTAGTTCTGTAGCCCTTTCTAATCCCTGCATAACTCTTTGATCATCAACACCTCTTTCAAAGCGAAGTGAAGCATCGCTTCGCAGATTTAAGCGTTTGCTCGTTTGTCTAATATGAGAGGGTTCAAAATATGCTGCTTCAATAATAACACTTGTTGTATTATCATCAATTACCGTGTTTTGCAATCCCATTACACCACCAATAGCTATTACTTCTTTTTCATTAGTAATAACAACATCTTTTTCATTAAGAACTCTTTTGATTTCATCTAGAGTTGTTACTTTTTCTCCTTGTTTTGCATAGCGAACTGAAATAGCGTTTGTTTCAACTTTCTTTGCATCAAACATATGTAGTGGTGTCCCGTATTCTAATAAAACATAATTACTAATATCGACAACATTATTAACCGGTTTAATGTTAGCGCTAATTAGCGCTGCCTTTATCCACCACGGCGACTCTTTAATGGTTAATTCCTCAATTTTTCTAGCATAATAACGCCCACACCCCTTTGTCTGAATCTTGATTGAAACAGGGTTTTTATTGTTTGTTTCTTTAATATTGTATTTTGGTTGAGTTATCTTTTTGTTAGTCATCGCTGCCAAGTCATATGAAAAACCTAAAACCGATAACAAATCAGATCGATTAGGCGTTAGACCAAGCTCCATAACCCAACCATCTAATGATAGAGCAGCTAAAGCGTCACTCCCGATTTTTTGTGGTTTATCAAAGTAGAAAATGCCATCGAGAAATTCAGCCGAGATAAATTTATCTTCTAGACCAAGCTCTTTTAGAGAACAAATCATTCCATTTGACTCTATACCCCTTATCTTTACCGGTTTTATCTTAAAAT
>CAZDCS010000089.1:0-5046 GCA_964504015.1 uncultured Mariniplasma sp.
TTACTCTTATCACTTAAATCATCTAACCCGCTTACATCCGGGAATCCAATATTCTTCAGACGGAATTCGCCATAGGCAAAAGCATTGGGAGATAGTGAGGCTCTTGCTTTTAAGGTAAATATGTTCATATTTTTGTGGTTTAAATAAGCCCCCCCATTTTCTAGACTCACCTGTTTATTTATTTCAATTTCTCCACCAATCTTTACCTCTGCCCAAGATGCTATTGGTAACAATAAAAGTAAATAGTAACAATTACACACTGTGTTTTATACATTTTTAGACCTCCCTTAGTTCCGTTTTAGAAATCTTACTGAGAATTGTCTGTCAGATAATCCCTGGTCAAACTTGATATCGCTCATAATCATTTTTGTGCTGTGGTTTCTCTTTAAATCTTTCATTTCTACTTCTTGGGCTACAAGATATTCTCCCTTTTTAATAATATCTCTACGGGTCATCACTTTCCATAAAATACCTTCTTTATCATAGTATTCAATTTTTGTTGGAAAAAAATCTTTTTTTCTTACCCACTTGTTCAGTTTGCCATATTCTTTACCTTCTTTAGGTTTCAATTCTAATATATAAAATTTGTCTGTAACTTCTTTTTGTGTAACATAATAATCATCGGCAAATGTTATAGAACCCATATCCTCAAAGGTAAAATCTGTGCCCATAAAGGTTTCATTCTTTACATGAGAAGCAATACGTCTAACCCTGTGAAATGCCGGAAGATAAAAGTATATCACATCATCTTCAAGTACTAACACTCCCACTCCCTTAACAGACGCAGGAGAAAGAAATTTAAACATTCTTTTTTCATCACCTTTTTGAAGCATTCTGGCTGAACGAATTCTTTCATTACCATCTTTATCTGTTAAAATCAACTCCATAATAAAGGTCTGGTCTTTGGGTGCATTCATTATTCCATCTGCCTTTTTCAAAATATCTTCGCCTGTTAATTCCTGACTTTTTTCCTCGATTGGTTTTTCTTTCGCCTCACCGATTTCTTGTGGAATATCTTTTTCACTTAACTCCTCCTGTGCATAAACCATAGTGAACCCTGCTAAAGCACCGCTCAAAATTAAGAACATTACCTTAAATCTTTTCATTTTGACCTCCTTTTTCTCATACCTTTTGACACTATCTGATGTTCCTTAAAAACTTGGGTTTTATCAGTAACACCAAAGATGGCAAGACTGCCACAGCTCCAAACATACTTATAACCATAGTCACGGCAATGAGCCATCCAAATCGCTGGAGAGGAACTATATTTGAAAATATCAAAACCATAAAACCCAATGCTACAGTTAAGGTATTTATCAATATTGCCTTTCCTACAGTCTCTATAGTTTTTGACAACGCAACCATTTCATTTTTACTTCTTTTCAGCTCTATCTTGAATTTTGCTAGGAAATGGATTGTATAATCTATTCCAATTCCTATAGCTACAGAAGCAATCATCATCGTGGCATTATCCAACGGAATATTTAAAAAACTCATTAACCCAAAATTTATTATGATAGTTAATGTGATAGGTATAATAGATATAACACCACCTACGAACGACCTTAACTGAACCATCAAAAGAACAAGAACCATAAGTAAAGCAAAACCTAAACTTTGATACTGGCTTCTTATCAGTTGTTCATCTAGGTTTTTTAATACAACCGGCATGCCGGTTAACCTGAATTCTACTTTAATTCTCTGCTCTTCATCAGGAACTCTTCCTGTTAATTCCTTATATTTTTCATAGTTTACAGAGAACTCGTCATCATTAATTGCCCATATATTTCCTTTAATATTTTCTCGTAAATCCTTATATTCTTCAGCCTGGATAGAAAATTCTGTAGTTATTATTTTAGCAATATCCATAAATAACATATCTACCCTTGCTTCTTGTTTCATATCCTTAACTATTGTATAAAGGCTCTTGGCTGCATAATCTATTGCTTCAGGGTCTTGGGCAATAATTTCATAAGGCACATTTTCATTCAGAATGTTTATTATATCTTCTTGGGTTACTTTCGGTTGAGAAATAATTATTTTACCAATCTTGTTGATTGTTCTATCAGTGGTGAGTTGAATATCAGCTCTGGCGCTTCTAAAATAATTATCAATTTTTTCAAGAAGTCTTTTTCTGTCTTCTTCTGTAAGTTGATAATCTCTGTTTAAAGTTCGGACTATAACTTCATCAATTTGTTTTATAACAGGAGCAGATAGTTCAATACCTTCGTATTTCATATCAAGAATTATTCTTATAATTATGTTCTGTTTTTTTATTTGAAGAAACTTTGACTTTTCGCTTTCAGGTAAATTATTAATATTAACAACAACTAAATCAGTATTAATCCTTTGTTTAAGAATTTCATTCATCGCATTTACTGTCCGGGCATTTACTCCGGTATCAATTTCATTTACTTTGCCTTGAATTATAGCTTCGTCCTCTGTCCTATTAATCATCTGCTCTAATATGTCTTGCCCTTCTAAAAAAAACCACAAATTTCCCACCCCAGCTTCTGTAGAAGGGATACGTCTCCTGTCATTCATTACATCGTTCATCTCAATAATAAGGCCGGCAATAGATTGTGGGTGCCTTATATTCGGAACCGTTTTGAGCCATTTTTCTAATAACTCAATCTCTTTTAGAATAAAAGGATTTTTGACATCACCTCGGATACTAATAGAAAAAGGTGTTGAACCACCGAAATTCTCTTTAATTAAATCCTCGGCAACCCTTGGCTCACTACCTTCTTTGAAATAAGAGAGAAAGTTCACTTCGCGATCTATATGAGGAATTCCTAAAATAAATATTCCCGTAACTATAGCTACACCTATAAGAATGGGTTTCTTATTCTTGAATACAATTTTGCCGAAACTACCCATTATCCTGTCCAATATATCTTTTTTTTCAATTGGATTTCCTTTCATCTTCTTACTAACCGGCAAATATGAAAGCATTGCCGGAAGAAAAGTTACCGAACAGATGAGAGCCATGGCAATCCCAATTGCTGTAAACAATCCAAAATCTCTAAACAGGCTCATTGTTGAAGAGAGCAAAGAGAGAAATCCTATACAAGTTGTTACAGCTGCCAGCATAATAGGTATTCCAATCTCACTTAAAGCTTCACATATTTGACTTTTCTTATTTGCTTCACTATTTACTTCATGATTATATTTGTTAAGCAGATGTATCCCGTAAGCTGTGCCTGTAGCAATTAAAACAACTGGCATTATAGCTGAAAGCATTGTAAGAGGCGTATTGGTTATCGCCATAAGTCCTAATGTCCAGACTGTGCTTATGCCCACTGTGAGCAAAGGAAGAATTACTCCCTTGAAACTTCTGAAACTTAAAAATAGAGTTACGATGATAACAATAACAACTATAGGAATTAAATGACTCATATCCTTCCGAATGCTCATTCCCATATAATTCATAACCATTGGGAATCCGGCAAAATATACTTTTTCTTTCAGATTCATAGCGTGGACTATTTTCCTAATTTCCTCTGCCAGCGCATCTCTTTGCGTATCTTCTTTTATTCTAACTACAATTACGGTAATTTTTCCATCTTCAGAGACTAAGTTGTTCGTATACATATCCTTTGACAGAGTATACTCTCTCAATCTTTTAAGTTCATTAATCTCGGAAGGTATCCTGTTTCTGTCTATGAGGTTCCCCACCTCTAAAAACCCTTCCTCTGTCTTCCCAATATCTAATATATTGGTAATACTCATTACGCTTCCAATGCCTTCAACTTTTTCAAGGGTCCGGGTCATCTCTCTTATCCGGGATAAAGTCCCGTAATTAAATATATCTTCTGTTTCAATCGCAATCATGCAGATATAATTAGTTCCAAATTCAGCGCCTATCTCTTTGAAAAATTTTACATCAGTATCTTTCACGCAAAGATAATTAATAAAATCGGTGTCCATCGTTATATCTTTTATGAAATAACCTAAAATCCCGGTTAAACTCAAACAGATGATAATAATCAGCAGTCTAAATTTTATTACTATCTCAGCAAATCTTTTCATTTTTTATCTTTCTCCTCAATTTAACTCCGATATTCTTTCCGACTTAATTGGTTTTTCAGTCATATGATGACAAAAAAATATTATCTTTTCTCTATACCTTTAAAAATTATATCAAGCAAAATATCCAGTGAGTTCTCTACATCTACTATTTCTTCATCAATTACCCAGCGACCTTCAAGTTCCTTCAATGCAGAAATAATAACCATGGAAATTATACCTGGATTTTTTACGCTGAAAATTCCTTTTTTGTTTCCTTCTTTTAAAATATCCTCAAGCAATTTAATTTCCTGTTCAAAATAAGATTTTCGTTCAATATTAGCCATATAGTGAAGTTCTTCTAATGCCTCTTTTCTTACTTCATTTAGGTTTACCAGCTCTTTCAAATATTTAATTTTAGTCAAAACAAATGTCCGCATTTTGTCCTGGAGTTTTTTCTCAATAGATACAGCTTCCTTAATTTTTTCTATCAATATATCACTTTCCTGTTTTACAACTGCAGAAAAGATATCTTCTTTACTCTTAAAATAATGATAGATTGTTCCCTTCCCAATTCTTGCAGCTTTTGCAATTTCATCAACCGTTGTCTTGCGGAGACCATACCTGCTGAATAATTTACGGGCTATCTTTAAGATTAAATCATGTTTTTCTTTTTCCATTAAGTTTTAACTCCTTAATACTGTTCGACCATATTAGTATTATAATCGAACTTGTTTCTAATGTCAAGTTTTTGCTCCTACACCGCCGTTCCGCAATATTATAATCGTAAATATTCAGTAAAACCCGTTACCGGCGTTCTCTGAAAGACTACTGTCATTCTGAATGAAATGAAGAATCCCAATGAGATTCTTCGCCTGCCGGCTCAGAATGACATACGGGGTTTACTGAGCTTTTACCATTTCTTAATTTTTCAGCAACATATACACCCGTGCTTTCGTCAATAATAAGTCTTAAAACTGTTTTACGGTATTCGGCAATTACGCCATCCGAGATCGACAATGCGTTTTCAAACCCGTC
>CAZDCS010000090.1:0-4985 GCA_964504015.1 uncultured Mariniplasma sp.
TTTTTTCGATATCGCGTGTAGCACGACCTACATTATATCCTTGTAGCTCATGGTAAACATTGATTAATCCACCAGCATTAATAACAAAATCTGGCGCATAAAGAATTCCTTTTTCTTTCAGCATATTCCCATGAACATCTTCTTCTAATAAAACATTATTAGCAGTACCCGCTATAATTTTAGCTTTTAGTTGTGGGATCGTATCATTATTAACAGAGGCCCCAAGTGCACATGGTGCATAAACATCAACATCAAGACTATAAATATCTTTAGGGTCGACAAAAACAACTTCTGGGTGCTCTATTCTCAAACGTTTAATATGTTTTTCATTTATTTCAGTAAAATAGATTTTTTTTGCTTTCATAGCTACAAGCTTTTTGATTAAATAATAACCTGTTTGACCTGCTCCTTGCACAGCAAATGTATATTTAGATATATCTTCATCATCAAACTTATACTTAAGAGCAGCTCTAATACCATGAAATGCTCCAAGAGAGGTCATTGGTGATGGGTTTCCAGATTTGCCTTCTAATCCGACAACATGATCTGTTTCCATACTAACAAAGTCCATATCTTTGGTGCTTGTGTTAATATCTGCAGCAGTTATATAACGACCATTCAAACTTTGAACATAACGTCCAAATGCTCTAAAATAAGCTTCACTTTTTACTGCATCAGCATCTCCTATTAAAACTGTCTTCCCGCCACCTAAATTAAGTCCCGCAGCCGCAGCCTTGTAGGTCATGCCTCTAGCTAGTCTCAAACAATCAAGGATTGCATCATCTTCGCAATCATATTTCCAAAGTCTAGTACCACCAAGGGCTGGTCCTAACGTTGTGTTATGAATACAAGTAACACCTTTCAATCCTGTCGTTCTGTCATGAAAATACACGATTTGTTCATAACCATGCTTTTTCATATAGTCAAACTTTTTAAACTCGCTCATTTTAATCTCCTTATTATTTTATTTAAAGCGCTTACACGAACATTATAACACAAGAAAATTATTTGTATATGCTAAATTCGCTAATATTTTATGCTTTTTATCAACTTGAGATAAAAACAGGATTTCGCTGCTTTTTATTTTAACTTTTACCAATAATTTTTGCTGAGAAAAAGCTTACTTTCCTTTTGTTATCCTTCTTTCTCGATTGGAATTTCGCACTTAATATTTGTGGTCACTTTATTTTGCACTCTTTATAATTAACTATTTTTACAACTAGTTTTTGAAGTTGCTCATCTAAGAGCTCCACACATAAATCCATTGCCTCAAATTGTTTGTTTTTAGCATATTGAATTAAGAGATTCAATAACCAAACCACCCTCTTACCACTCAAGTATGAACAAGATCCTATAAAATAATGAGCCATTTCTCTTATCTGTTTCACATCATTTTTAGCAACAGCGTTTTTGATTTTAGCTAAATCATTATTATATTCCACAAGAAATGAATTTACTACTTCTTCTGCTATATCCATACTCCCTTCAAACCTTTGTTCAAAATCATTTTGATCGAAAATAAATAGTTGTTCTGGGATATTTATCGAAGTATAGGAAGATATATATTTACGCAATATCTTATCTAGTTTTTTAGTTGTAAATGGTCTTATAAGTACATCATTCATCTGTGATACTTTTAAAAAATCATAGTCACTTAAAAATGGATTCGCGGTAAGGGCGATAATCGGAATTTTTTCGTTAGATTCAGATAAAAGTCTAATCTTTCTAGTGGCCTCTATTCCGTCCATATTAGGCATATGGATATCCATAAGCACTAAATCAAACAGCTCTTCTCTTGCCGCTTCAATAGCCTCTAGCCCACTAGCGACTAACTTGACTCTAATACCCTCTTTTTTTAGTTCCCTTTGAAGAGAAAGTCCATTCAACCTATTATCATCAACTACTAATGCATAACCACACAATCTGGTTTGATAAAGACTCTCTTTTCGATTATTATTTAATATAGCATTTTTTGCATATTGCTGTCTTTGAGACTCTTTTTTTATCTCTTGAGCTTTAAGTGATTCTTTTTCTACCTTTATCGTTTTAGATATCACTAATGCTAAAAATTGGAGCAGTTCTTTTTCTCTTTGTGTCCAAATCCTTACGATATTTTTTTCCTCAATAACAATAAATTTCAAACACTCCTTTTTATCACATAGCGGCAAAAAGGAAATAGATTTGAATCTTGTATTGTCTAGACTAGGATAAGTATCTTGATCATCTCCTTTTCCCTCAGTAGTGACAACAGTTATTTCACCTTTATTTTTATCGATTTTTTCTAAGATCTCTTTTGTGTCGTAATCTCTTTTTTGATCAACCCTTAGTTGAGCATAATCAAAATAAGTGACCTTATTTGCTCCAACATTCCGTTTAACATCTTCAAAAACTTGATCAAGGACATCTAAGTATGCATCATTTTCCGCCTTTAAAAGACTACTAGAAGCTACTAAAATGAGATCATAGAAAGACAGTAATCTCCTTGTCAAATTATTCATTTCCTGCAATTGGTTGCCCATCCCTTGTCTCCTTAAGTGGTATATATATATACCTATTATAACCCAATGGCTATTAAAAAAAACACCTTAGGTGTTTTTTTAGTTCACATCATCTATAAGTTCAAATCTTTATTATCTATTTTTTCCAAAGTTAAGCATAACGATGAGCGATTGAACTAGCAGCCGCAGCTGCAATAGCTCCTACTATGTCATCTAGAAATGTATTACATTTTCCTTCTTTCTTTCCTTCGTCATCAAGAACTTTGATAATCCCTGGTTTCGATTTATCGACATAACCAAAATTAGTAAACCCAATTGAGCCGTAAACATTAACAATTGCTAAGGCTAGAACTTCATCAATACCATACAAACCGTAATCGCCTAACAACATACTTGACAAAGGTTCTGACAACAGTCCTTTTTCTGCTAATTCATCAAGTTCAAGACCCGTTAATACAGCATTTTGAACTTCTCTTTTCATTACAACTCTTTTTACGTGTTCTAAACATAGATCAAAAGATAAATTTGGCAAATACTGTATTTGTAGATCAAGTGTTATTTGTGCTATATCTTCTAGCATTACACCTCTTTTTTCTAATCTTTCAATAACTACGTCACATCTCTTGTTGTCATTCATTAGTGAATCATCTTGATTTTTCAATTTCATCGTTTTTTCAGTACAATCACTTTAGTCTTGGATTATACTTTCCTTTCGCTCCGTTTTTATAATCTCTATTCCTTTTTTAAATCTTTCTCTTAAGTTTTCTTTTTTTATGTGTTTCTATTATAACTCATTTATAGGCATTGTCAAGCAATGCTTTATTTCCTTTTATCATTAAATAGTTGTTAGTGTTTAGGCACACTCTGTCAAATCAAAGTTTAATTCCTGTTTTTTTTTGGCAATTAAACTTAAGTAATCAATTAGAACTCCCCTAGTGGTTTTTTCCCAACTATTATAAAGGTCAAGGTTAGCCTGTCGGGATATCTCTAGATGTTTTTGCCCATCTTTGAAAATATCAATCACCTTTTTTGCATAAGAAATGGTGTTATTTTCTGCTAGATAGCCGTTGACTCCATCTGTAATTGTAGCAGCTGTGACCGCGCCTTTGATAAATAAAGAGGGTGTACTTTGGCTAGCAGCTTCAATTTGAACAAGTGAACTTGAATCATATAAAGAGGGAAACAAAAATAGATCCGCGAGCTTATAATGAACTGCTATTTTCTCTCGGTCCATTATTTTCCCAGTAAATATAACATTATCTAAGTCAAGTTCTTTTACCTTTTTCTTCATTCCGCTGTAAAAAGGGCCCGTACCAACAAAGATCATTTTAAATGCGAAACCTTGAAGTGCTAACTTATGCAATGCCTGCAATGTAAAATCAAGATTTTTGATTACATCCAGTCTTCCAACATACAAAAAAACTTTTTCATTGCTTTTAATTCTATATTTGGTTTTCAATTGTTCTATTTCATCACTTTTACAAGCCGGTTCTAAATCAGTCGCATTAAGTTGAATACTTGGTCTTTTTTTTATCCCAAAATCGCTAAAGATTTGGGCAATCTCATTGTTTACTGCCCAGCATTGATCACATTTGTTAAAAGTAGAAATAATGCTTTTTAGTGCCATATCTGAAACAACTTTGCTTTTTGTGCGTTCAAGAAAGTCTTTGTTATATTGACTATGAATTGTTGCTACAACTGGGATATTGTATTTTTGAGCATACTTTATCCCTACTCTGCCCATAGTAAACGGAGAATGTATATGAACAATATCTAATTTTGCGTTATTGAGTTTTTTTCTAAACTCCTTATCAAGTGCTGGTAAGGGTAGATCATATTCTAGTAAAGGAATTTTAACAAACTTACTCCTTATAACCTGATAACTAAAATTATCTATATACCCACTTGCACGAGACTCAGGAGCAAAAACAATAACATTAGCCTTTTTTGCCAATTGTTTTGCATAATTATCAACAACCACAATAACCCCATCAACCATGGGGTAAAATGCATCTACAAATAGCCCTATTGTTATTCTTTCAACTTCTATCATATTGCCTCCACTAAAATAATAAATCCTTATTTTTACAGTGTGATCTTACTTGTTTTTTCACTTACCCTTTTTTTCTTTACAAGCTATTCTCTTGTTAATCTTAGGCTATAGTCCCATAGTTTTTGTGCGTCTTGTTTATTATATGAACCTTTACTTGATTCAACTACCTCACCTTGTTTTATATAGCTTCCGCTTTGGCTCAAATATTGCTGTTTCATAGCAACATCGACCATAAATTTAGCCGGAACCGATGCGCTTGTTCCTTTTTTTCTTTTAATATTCCAGATGAAGCGAGCAATTAATCCAGTTCCTTTTAGTCCCAATTCGGTATTAACTAGCCCCGGATCAATAGCATATATTTTAATATTTTGATTGCTTTTAGCAAATTCTTTGACAAATAGCACATTATAAAGCTTTGACATTTTGTATGCCTT
>CAZDCS010000091.1:0-4970 GCA_964504015.1 uncultured Mariniplasma sp.
AGCTACAACATCAGATAAGGAGATATACTCTCTTTTTTCTCTTTGATCGCTACCGATCACCTTAACTAAATGGATTTTATCTGTTGCAGGGTCTTTAACTGTCACTTCAATCATTTCAACGATAACGCCTTCGCGTTCTCTTTCTTTTTCATAAACGTTTTTACCTAAAAAGTATTTTATTACTTTTTCATCTAATGACTGACGATTTCTTCTTAAGATACCGATAACTTCTTCAGTTACCTCAGTATTTTTTGAAACCACCACTTCACCGGTGCGCAAATTGATAGTGTTCTCTTTAGTAAATAAAGCTTCTCCTCCATCTGGCAATCTTGTTGCTAGTATTTCTCTTGAAGTTTCATTTTGTAAAGAGTTCTCTTTTGAAATAAGTTCTTTGCGCAGCAAATGACGATTTGCATCTAGTGTGCGAATAATTTCTTTAGTGATTTTAGTGCTTTTTTCAATAATGACTTCGCCTGTTTCAAAATCAATGATATCCTCTGCCGTATATGTCCCTAACAAACGTTTCAAAACATCAAGTTTTTTATTGAATTTATAACGTCCAACCGCTGCTAGATCATAGCGACGACGCTCAAAAAGACGCATTCTAATAAACTCCCTTGCTCCATCAGCAGGGACTTTTTCGCCTTGTCTTAATTTCGAATATAATTCAACGATAGCCTCATCAGAGTTTTTTGTCTCATCTTTATCAAAGGTCGCATCCATATATGCTGACTTACCAAAAGTTTCATATATTTCTTTTTTAGTAACAAAACCTAGGGCTCTCATCATTGTTGTTAGTGGAACTTTTTTTGAACGGTCTAGTTTCGCATACATAATATTTTTTGACCCAAGTTCATACTCAATCCAAGCACCTCTTGTTGGAATAACTTGCGCACTATACTTGATTTTGTTTACTTTTTTGTCTAGTTCACTTGTAAAATACGTGCCAGCAGAACGGATTATTTGCGAAACAACTACTCGCTCAGCTCCATTAATAACAAAAGTCCCTGATGGTGTCATAATTGGGATTTCACTCATTAAGATGACATTTTCTCTCACTTCTCCAGTTATCGCATTTTCCAGCTTAACGCGAGCAGAGAGTTGTTTAGAATAGTTAACATCTCTTAATTTTGACTCTTGAACATCGTATTTTGGTTCTGAGAGAAAATGCTCCTCAAAATACAATTTCAAATCGCCATTATGTCCTTCAATTGGCGAAATATCATTGAGTAATTGTTTAATACCTTCATTAATAAACCATTTGAATGACTTGGTTTGAATTTCAATCAAATCCGGCAATTCAACATCATGACGCATTCTTGAATAATTTCTGCGTTCAGCTTTTTTACCGTACTTAACATTTCGATATCCCATAACTAACACTCCTATCATATTTGGAAATACAACATATAACATTAAATATCATCTACATTATTACATTTAATAAAATCACTATATTATTTTTAAATAGTCAATGACTCTTTTACTTTTTAGCTAAAAGAACCCAATAACCTTTTTTCTTGTTTATTGTTTCGCAATTATTAAAAACTTGTTGAAGTTTGTTGATCGAGGACTGTGCACCTTGTTTTTTTTGAATCACAACATACAAAAGTCCACCTTCATTTAGGTTTTTATAAGCCTGCTCATATAACTGATAAATCACTTTTTTACCAGCACGAATCGGTGGATTTGTTAATACAATATCCGCACTAAAATCAACACTTTCAAATAAATAACTATTTTGGATAGTAGCATTTTCGATGTTGTTTTTGAGTTGATTCTGCTTGGCTAAATCAAGTGCTCTTTGATTTACATCATAGAGATACACTTGTTTATCAGAATACATTTTGGCCACATATAATCCAATTGGACCATAACCACAACCCATATCAATAATGGTTGCACTTTGTTGATCTAATTCGACTGTTTCTAGTAAAAGACGTGTTCCAAAATCAAGTGATCCTCTACTAAATACCCCACGATCTGTTAAAAACTGAAAGCTCATATCTTTAATTTGAACATTATAGCTTTTTATAACATGATCAAGCTTAGAATCGTTAATATAGTAGTGACTCATGCGTCCCCCTTAGACAGCGAAAAAACCTAAGTCAATACTTAGGCTGTTTTTCACTCGAATTTGATACTATGTTAGTTCTACAGTTGCACCAGCGTCTTGTAGCGCTGTCTTCAGTGCTTCTGCATCCTCTTTTGAAATGTTTTCTTTAATTAATGCGTCTGCAGTTTCAGTTAATTTTTTCGCATCCGCTAGGCCAACACCAGTTGCCGCTCTAACAAGTTTGATAACTGCAATTTTGTTTGTTCCAAATGTTTTAAGAATAACATTGAATTCTGTTTTTTCTTCTTCAACTTCTACTGCTGCCGGAGCCGCTGCAACTGCTGTTGGATCAATTCCAAATTCTTCTTTTAAACCATCTACTAAATCTTTAATTTCTAATAAATTCATTTCTTTTAGGGCTTCCACGAAAGCCGCTTTTGTTAATTTTGCCATTTTATATTCCTCCTAATTATTCTTCGCTACTAATCATATTAAGACCAACCGCTAACTCTTTAATTGGTGTCAACATACCTACTGCTAACATTGTTAACAATACTTCTCTCGATGGTACGGTTGCTAACTCATTGATTTGATCAATTGTTGCTACACTACCTTCTACAATTCCTGCTTGGATTTTTACAACTGTGTGTGTACTAGCAAAGTCATAAACGATTTTTGCTGGTGCAACAACATCTGAATAGCTAATTGCTAGAGCTTTACCGCCGACGAATACATCAGCTAATGACTCATATCCAGCAGCAATTGATGCTCTTTTAGAAATGTTGTTGGTGTAGACTGATACTTCACAGTCCGCTTCTCTTAATTGGCTTCTTAATTTTGTAAATTGTTCTACTGTTAGGCCATGATAATCGAAGGCAACAACTGTTGCAGCACGTCCAAGTTTTTCGCTTAATTCCGTTACAGCTTTCGCTTTACGTTCAATAGCTTTATTTTGCATAAAATGCCTCCTTCTCGTAAATAAAATCTCTCTACTGCCAGCAGACAAAAGAGAGAATAATCGAATGATTTTTCACCTCGGTAGGGAATTAAGCTTTCGCACCTACTGTCTGTGGCTTGATTTAATTAGTAATTATCGCAATTTCAATGAGTCTCCATCAATACGAATGCCTGGTCCCATACTTGAAGATACTGTAATACTCTTCATGTAAATTCCTTTGACTGTTGTTGGTTTAATGCGAGCTAGTTGATCATATAGTGTTCCAATATTTTCTTTTAGCGCTTCTGCTGTAAATGATGCACGACCGACTGGTGCGTGAATATTTCCAACTTTATCAACTCGGTACTCGATTTTACCGTTTTTGATTTCATTAACTGCTTTTTTTACATCCATTGTAACTGTACCCGTTTTAGGATTTGGCATCAAGCCTTTAGGTCCTAAAATACGTCCTAGTTTACCAAGTTGACCCATCATGTTTGGTGTAGCTACTACTACATCAAACTCGAACCATCCTTTTGAAATCTTTTGGATAAGTTCAGCACTTCCGACATGATCAGCCCCTGCTTCTTCAGCTTCTTTAGCTTTTTCGCCTTCAGCAATGACGATTACTCTTGAAACCTTACCGGTTCCATGTGGCAAAACAATTGCCCCTCTTAAATTTTGTTCTGCTTGTCTTGGATCAAGATTTAAGCGAAACGCAATTTCAACAGTAGAGTCAAACTTGACAAATGCGGTTTTCTTGACTAAGCCTACAGCTTCGTCAATAGTATAATTTTTCAACCGGTCAATGAGTTTTGCTGCCTCAATGTACTTCTTTCCTCTTTTCATATCTTTCCTCCTAAAATGTGGTCTAGCGGGATATCCTCCCACAATTTAGATTTCTAACGATCTAAATTAGTCTTTTACTTTGATACCCATGTTTCTTGCAGTACCTTCAATGATTTTCATTGCTGCTTCAATAGTGTACGCATTTAAGTCAGGCATCTTTCTTTCTGCTATTTCCTTAACTTGTTCACGAGTGATTGTAGCAACTGTATTTGTAATCGAGTTACCTGAGCCAGCTGAAATATTCGCTGCCTTTTTTAACAAATCACTTGCTGGTGGTGTTTTAGTAATAAATGAAAACGTACGGTCATCATATACTGAAATTATCACTGGGATAACAAAGCCCATTTGATCCTTTGTAGCTTCGTTAAATTGTGAACAGAATGCAGGGATGTTTACCTGTGCTTGACCAAGCGCTGGACCGACTGGTGGAGCAGGGTTCGCTTTTCCTGCAGATATTTGCAATTTAACAACTCTAACAACTTTTTTTGCCATGAGACACAACCTCCTTCTTTACATAAGTATGTGGTATGATTTCAATCTCCCACTGTGGTGTGCTTTCACACGCGATATAATTCTATCATCAAGAGCTCACGTTGTCAACAAGAAACGCACTTAATTGTGATATTTTTACTCCTTTAGAGATAAATGTTAATTAGACAAGCTTAACTACTAGGAAACAGTGTGTCAACAGCTAATTGTAGTACAGTCAAAAATCTGGTTTTATCTTAGTATTTCTATCTTTGTGGTTAAGGGTTTAGGATTAGTCTTTTAGTCCCTTGGTCTTGTGTCCACGCTGGTTCAGCTGCTAAGAAATTGACTGCAAAATTATCCCACCAGAGAGGATCAGGCATTTGTGTTTGGCTGACAAATGGAGACATCTGCCCTGTCTGTGAAGTCGCATTAAAGATGACTCCGCCGCCGTTATCACGATAGGAAACTTGCGAATGGAAAACATTTGTAAGTGAAGTTATCAATGTCCCTCTCCCTGAGATTGTTCCAACATTATCTTTTCTCTGATCAGTTTCTGTAAAAACGGTGTTCAAGATAAGTGTTGATATGGCTTAAAAATATCGATTGGAAAGTCTTTGTTTGAAATATCTTTAATCTTGAGTGAACTCAGACTTGAAA
>CAZDCS010000092.1:0-4963 GCA_964504015.1 uncultured Mariniplasma sp.
CCCTGATATTTTTTGCATATATTGAGCAATTTTTTCTGGTGTATCTTTGCATCTGTAAAATACAAAATTAAATGGTAATATCTTAGCTATAATCATATTTTCTACAAAATTATTTGGGAATAAGTCATGTTTTTAATTATAAAACTCATAAAAACTACAAAATTAAATGGTAATAGTTGAAATGCCTGCAAGAAAAATACCTTTAAATTATCGAAACATTACCGGCTATGTTCAATCTAGCAAAAGTGACAACTATACCTACTTTGAATCTAGCTTAGAAAGAGATGCTTTATTGCTACTTGAGTTTGATTTCAATGTTAAGCAATTTAAGACTCAGCCTAAACGATTCCATTATAAACATAATAACAAAAATAAACACTATACCCCTGATATTTGGGTAGAGTACCGGAACGGCTCTTGTAAATATATTGAAGTGAAATATAGGGATGATTTAAAAAAAGATTGGGCAACTTTACAACCAAAATTTAAAGCAGTAATTCACCAAGTTAAAGATGAAATTAATACTAAGTTTAAAATTTTGACTGAAGTTGAAATCAGAACCCCGCTACTTGAAAACGTTACTTATCTTTTATCTTATCGTCATAGAGGCTATGAAGATTATCAAATGAAAACAATAATAAAAGTCCTCTCTCGTAGTGCTAAGTTAAATGTAACGGAGTTACTTTCTGTATGCACATCAAGCCTTGAAGTTAGGGCTACATTTTTAAACACTCTCTGGGTCGCTTTAGCTAATGGAATAGTTAAAACGGACTTGAATAAAAAATTAACTATGAAATCACATGTATGGGTTATTCGTGATGAACTTGTTATTGATAGAGAAACGCCAAGAAGGTATTTAAATGAATGAAATAAATTTAAGAATTGGTTCTGAGGTGTTTGTAGGTAACTCTCGCTATAGAATTATATCGGTGCTTGATTTAGAGCATTTATCAATCAGGAGTTCTTCAAGTGGTAATGTTAAAAAAGTTCACATATCTGAGGTCTCTAATGAACCCAAAGATCCGAGTAAACCCTTAGAATTAATCCCTAACACAGAGTTATTAACCATTGATGATAAGGACTGGTTAATGGTTCAAGGAAAAGCTATTTTATTTAATGAAGTTCTTCAGTTAGATGTTGAAGATAGAAGTGCTAAATTAATAAAAATAGCCAAGAAATATAATCAATCTCAAACAACAATATATCGTCAACTTCAAAAATATAAAAGTAATGATGGAGATCCCTTATGTTTGTTAAGAAAAAAAAGGGATGATTCTGGTAGATTAAGCGATCAAGTTGAAGAATTCGTGCAAGTTGCAATTACTGAATACTTAAGCACTTCTACGCCTAAAATAACGGATATATACCGTAACCTTCAACTTAGAATTCATAAAATAAACAAGCTGATTAAAACTCAAGACATTGAGCCATTTACTGACACTCCTGATGGCTTTCTTCATATACCACATATAAATACTTTACGACACAGGGTTTCTCAACTCACGGCTTCTCAAATTGCATCGAAGAGAAAAGGGAAAAGGGGTCGTGAAGACCATCGCCCAATTATCGGAAAGTTTCCAACTACATTGAAGCCTCTACAAATAGTCCAAATTGACCATACCCCTCTTGACTTAACTATTGTGGATGATGCAAACCGCCAAGATATTGGACGCCCCACACTCACCCTCGCAATTGATGTCTTTAGTCGCATGGTTACAGGGTTCTATATTTCCTTTGAAAAACCTAATACATTATTAACAGGTTGTTGCCTTACCCATGCAATTTTAGATAAAAAGAAATGGATGATGGATCATAGGGTAGAGGGTGAATGGTCGATTTATGGGATCCCTGATGTTATCCATACTGATAACGGTAAAGAGTTTCATGGAAAGTCATTAAAAAGAGCTTGTGAACTTTACAATATTAACATGACCAAAAGACCTTCTGGGACTCCTAGATATGGCGGTCACATTGAAAGGTTATTTAAAACTTTTAATGATGGCGGCATCCATTCTTTACCTGGTACCACAAAGTCAAATATAAGAGATAGAGGGGAATATCAGTCTGAAAAAAAGGCGGTTATGACATTATTTGAATTTGAAACTTGGTTTACTGAATTTATCGTTAATGTTTACCATAAAACAGTACATTCAGAATTAGGAATGTCTCCTAATGAAAAATATAAACAAGGTGTCTTTGGTACAGATGAAACGCTTGGAGCGGGGCTACCTAGCCGAATAAGTGATGAACAGCGTTTAAAAATTGACTTTCTTCCTTATGAAGAAAGAAGCGTTCAAAAATATGGCATTAAAATGTTTGGGTTAAGCTATTACCATGATGTTTTAAGAAAGTGGATTAAACAACCAGACAAGGTTAGAAAAACGGTTCAAAAATTTATTATTCGATATGACCCACGAGATTTAAGTAGTGTATTTTTTTACGACCCTGAACTTAAGTCTTATGTTGTCGTCCCTTATAGAAATATCGGTAATCCTGCAATATCTTTATGGGAGTTAAGGGGGCTGAAAAAGAAAACAGCAGAGGCTACTAATAACACAGTAATTGATGAGGAAGCTATTTTTGATACCTATGACCGGCTTGCTAAAATTGTAGAAAAATCGATTAAAGATACTAAAATCGTTAGAAGAAAAAAGCAAAAAGAACAGGTTCGTCAAAAAGAATCTATCCCTAGTCAAGTAAAGCAGTCACTAACCAATAATGAGCATAATTCTACCTTTGACCCTAGTTTTAATACCATTGAAGATGACGAATTTGATGATATAGAACCTTTTGAGGAGCTAGATCAATGAGTACACACCTACAAGACAGGGCTTTCGAGTTACTAACATCCTCTAAAGAGGAGCGAATTTATTATATTAATGAGGATAAGTGGATAGGGTATGAACGAGCAAAATCAATATTGGAAAGGCTTGAAGATTTAATATGTTATCCAAAAACAGAGAGGATGCCTAATTTATTAATCGTTGGAGATTCTAACAATGGCAAGACGCAGATTTTAAGACGTTTTGAAAGCCGTTACCCTATGGGTATTGATGAAGAAACCTATATTAATACTCAACCAGTTATTTACATTACCGCACCCTCTAAACCTGATGAAAATGCCTTTTTTATTCGCCTACTTGAGGATATGTGTGTACCTTATGCAAAAAATGATAGTGTTGCGACGAAAAGAGAACGTGCCATTAGAACCATGAAAGTTCGTGGTACCAAGTTACTTATTATTGATGAGATCCAGCATATTATTGCAGGCACTTACAATTCTCAAAAGAACTTTCTAAATGGCTTAAAGGACTTAAGCAATACATTGCAAATACCTTTAGTCGTAGCGGGAATAGAAGATGCCTTTAATGCTATAAAAGTTGATCCACAATTGGAGAATAGATTTCAAATCGAGGTGCTTGAACGGTGGCGTTTTGAAGATAAGGAATCTCGAAAAAACATTGCTAGATTGCTCATGTCAATAGAAAGCAGATTGCCTTTACCAGAGCCATCATTTTTATACAAAAAACCAATGATTGAAGAAATCAATTATCTTAGTGAGGGGTTGATTGGTGAAATGGTATCTGTTACAAAAAAACTAGCTATTTATGCCGTTAAAAATGATGCTCCTTGTATTACTCTTGATATGATTAAAAAACTAGATATTCAGCCCCCCTCTAAAAGGCACTCAGTATTGAAACGCCGATTGAGATAGAAATATCTCCAAAATACATTCTTCAACCACCGTTTGATGATGAATTATTTAGCTCATGGTTAGTAAGAAATGCTTTATTGTTTGGAATGAAGCCTTCAGCACTATCAACTTTATTATCAAAAAATACTGATTTTTGGAAGCGAGACTTAGATGTTTTGGTGCCAGAGCAGTACCTTGATATTATCTCTAAAAACTCAAGTATTTCAAAAACAAGACTTAGAGAAATAACCATCTCAGAAAGTTGCTCTTATTTTTACGCTAAATCAGATGATTTTTCTCAAGTGAAATGGGTATTGCCTCTTGGTGTAAAGACAAAAAATAAAAGGTTCGGTTTGCAGGCTTGTTCTTGCTGCTTAAAAGAAGATGAGAAATATCCTTATTTTAGACAATATTGGCGATTAGGTTTTTTTACAGCTTGCATTTGGCATGGTGTGCAGCTAATCGACCGATGCCCTCAATGTCAATCATATTTAACGCTTAAAAAGTCCTATAAAGATAATGAAAAAATATTATATGACTCTGAAAATATAGCTCACTGTCATGCTTGTGGATTTGATTTAAGGAAATCAGTACCTTGCTATGCTCCCCAAGAAGAGCTTTCAATAAATAAGCAACATTTTTGGCTTTATAGAAATGGATCTGGGGATATTGAAGGTTTGACTTTTAATTATTCCAACTTGTATTTTTTAGGTCTTCGGCGGTTACTATCCAGCCTACTTTGTAATCCTCTTAACAAAGCATTAACCGATTACCTGTGTGATAAATTAAATTTACCTTACAAAATCATTCATGATGAAATGCTACCTCATTCTGAACCAGAGATGTTGAGTGTCAGGGAACGTTCAACTGGGCTTTTAATTTTACAGCATTTGCTAAGTAGTTGGCCTGGAGATTTTGTTCAATCTTGTTTAGAATCCAAGGTCTATTTTCAGAACTTATATTCCCCCGCTTTAGAGTATCGTTTTTGGATTTTAAGTGTCTTTCGAAAATACTTGGTAACGGAAGCTTACCGTCCAGACAAGAAAGAAACACTTTCAGCTTCTAAGCTTCTTGAGACTAAATTAAACCGAAAACCAAATCTTTCTGAATTAAAGCGGTTTATGAAAATTCAAGTTAGCTACCAGCCCTTAAATCTTTCGACCGTTGATAGAATTACTTCGGTTGAATATAAGAAAATGGTAAGGACTATTTTAGATATTCTAAATAAAGATAGCTTAACAGACTTTAAAAGAGCTATGCTAAATCGTC
>CAZDCS010000093.1:0-271 GCA_964504015.1 uncultured Mariniplasma sp.
CATTTTGAAAAAATATGTCTCTTCTTTTGTCCAAACAGGCGTATCTCCACTTGGCCCTTTTCCATCAATGATATCCTTTTCAACAATAAAAGATTCATCAGCAACCGAATACCAACCCTCATACTCTCCAAGATAAATATCTCCTTGTTTATAGAGCTTTTCAAAAATGGCTTGAACTGATTCAAGATGTCTTTGATCTGTTGTTCTAACAAATTGATCATAGCTAATATCAACTTTATCATAGATTCTTTTAATTTCTTTTGATATCTTT
>CAZDCS010000093.1:281-4923 GCA_964504015.1 uncultured Mariniplasma sp.
ATAATCTTTAGGGCAAAGATTGTTAAGTAGGGCATTGCTTTCAATTTTTTGCCCATGCTCATCTGTTCCTGTTTGAAAAAAGACATCATACCCGTCTAATCTCTTAAATCTAGCAATAGCATCCGCTAAGATAACTTCATAGACATTACCGATATGCGGTATTGCTGATGCATAAGCAATAGCTGTTGTTAAATAATATTTTTCTTTCATACAAAACCCTCCTATTATTAAAAATAAAAACATCCTTAAAAAATATCTAAGGACGAATAATCGCGGTACCACCTTAGTTCTAGCATTAGCTAGCACTCAACTCCTTAACGCGGAAAGACGTTTTAGTCTACCTATCGACTAAAAGGCTCAAAAACCATTTTCACCCAGTGAAAGGTTCGTTTTCACCAAACACGAACTCTCTGCAATCATTTCAGTAGGACTACTTTTTTTCTCATTGCCTATTATATTCTTATTATATATGAAAGGCTTGATAAATCAAGTGTTTTTAGCATCTATTTTATAGGCTTGATAAACTTCGCTTTTAGGAATACCCCTCTTGCGAGCTACCATCCTCATCGCTTCTTTTTCAATATAACCTTTTTTGATAAATTCATCGACATGTTCGACAATTGATTCTTCAAAATGAATTTGCACATCATGATCACCTTCAATTAAAATTACATACTCCCCTTTTTTATTGTGCTCTATATCTTGTGACTGCTTGAGTGTCGTTCTAATTATTGTTTCGAATTTTTTGGTTAGCTCTCTTGCTAAAACAAGTTTTCTATCTCCTATAACATCATATATTGTTTTTAATGTTTTAGCTATACGCAAGGGCGACTCATAAATAACAAGCGTTTCTAAGCGGTTGATGTATCTAGACAACACATTTTTCATCTCGTTTTTTTTTCGTGGTAAAAACCCCAAAAAGGTAAAAGGTTGAATAATTAATCCTGATGAAACTAAAGCAGCTAGAATAGCACTTGGACCAGGTATAGAAACCACATAATAACCTGATTCAATAACTTTTTTTATTATTTCATATCCCGGGTCATTTATTCCAGGAGTTCCTGCATCACTAATTAAGGCGATACTTTTACCGTTTTCAAGAGCATCAATAATACTTGACTCTTTTTTATCTTTATTAAATTCGTGATAACTAATTAACTGCTTTTTTATTTGATAATGATTTAATAAGACTGAAGATGTTCTTGTGTCTTCGGCTAAAATCAGATCAACATCACCTAAAATCCCAATTGCTCTTAGCGTTATATCTTTAAGGTTCCCAATCGGGGTAGAAACCACATATAACGTCGGCCTATCATCTCTAAAACTATTTTGCATTAGAAGCTAACAACTCTTTTCGCACGCTCTCTTAAATCTCTTGCATTATAGACTAATCTCATTATTTGTTTTTTCTTAGTTTCGTTGATGCCGAATTTTTGGCGTGCATCTTCAAGGAAAAAATGTTCCAATGTGTTATAAAAATCATCTGACATCGCTATTTTCAACAAGTTTAGATAAATAATGTGTTTCACTTTGTCGCTTTTCCCCTCAAAGAAATCCATTGTTTTTTTAAAATCTTTACTTAAGGAAAAGTGATACTCTGAAACAATATTATCCCCGACTTCAGCTAGCATCATATTAAGCAACCTTTGTTCCACTTCATTAGGTTTCCCATCAACAGACACCATATGCATTGCTAAATCTAAAAACTTCAATTTTTCTTTTCTCGTTAGCAAACTAAGTAGCATAATTTTTTCCTCCATAAATATCTTTCATCTTTTTTGTTAATATATGTTTTTTATCATAGATGATTAATGGTCGGTCAATAACCATTCCTGATTGTCCGTTTTTAATTGCTTCAATCAAAACGTGGTTCGCTTTCTTATCTACATAAGGATGCACAAATTGGACACGTTTAATCTCTAGGTTAAATAATTTAAACACATCCACAATTTCTGCAAAGCGATCAGGTCTATGAATCATAAAGAAATGACCGCCATATTTTAAATTCTTATTAACCGCTGTTGCTAGCTCTCTAAGTGAAAGCGCTACTTCATGTCGAGCGATTCTGTCTTCTTCTTTGCTGTTTAGTTTAGTTTCTTCATTAACTCTAAAAAATGGGGGGTTGCTAATAATGCAATCAACTATTGATATTTCCATAGTCTTAACGTCTTCATTAAGACAGGACAATTGATTTTGCAATCCATTTTCTTCTATGTTTTTTAGTGCTTGTTGGTATCTTTTTTCTTGGATTTCAACACCGATAATATTTGCTTTTGTTTTTTTGCTTAAATAAAGCAAAAGTGCACCTGCACCAGTCCCGATTTCTAATACTCTTTTTGTTTTTGCTGGTATTTTTACAAAATTAGCAAGTAGTATTGTATCTAGGTTAAATGCTTGGCTTTCATTTTGTTCAATCAGTAAATTGGTCCCTAATAATGTAGCCATAATCTAACTACGCTTTATTTCATCTAGTGTTAACCATTCGACGCCACCACCATCTGAGTGTTTTACTCTGACTTTTTGAGCGATAATATTTAGGCCTATAACAAGTGATGTCCCTTTTTCTGTTTCAACTTTATCTTTGATCAAAGGCATAAGTTTTTTTAGTGTTGTATATGTTTCATCTTCATATTTTATGCAACATAAGAGTTTCCCGCACACGCCTGATATTTTTTGCGGGTTAAGAGCGATGTTTTGGTTTTTAGCCATCTTAATTGAAACTGCTTGAAACTCACCAATAAAAGAGCTACAACACAATATGAGTCCACAAGGACCGACGCCTCCAATTAACTTTGCTGAATCTCTTGGCCCAATTTGTCTTAGCTCAATCCTTGTGTGATAGACCTCACTTAAATCTCTAACTAGGCCTCTAAAATCAACACGTTTATCGGATTCAAAATAGATCAATAGCCTTTTTCGATCAAGTGTATATTCTGATCGCATTATTTTTATGTCTAATTCGTTTTTAATCGCAAGTGATTTCGCCTTATCCACAACACCTTGTTCTAGTGTTTCATTGTATTTTTTTTCTCTAATGTCTTTGCTTGTTGCTGCTCTAACAATCGGCTTTAGCTCCCCTGTTAGATCACTTTCTTCTATCTCTTTAAAAAGATATACTTGTCCTATTTCAAGTCCTCGTATCGTTTCTACAACAACATCATCTTCAATTTTGATTTCTAAATTTTCAAATGAGAAATAATACTTTTTTCCTGCTTCTTTAAATTGTACTAAAGCAACTTTCATATTATTATGTAGCTCTATATCTATTAAAAAAACTTTTTCTAAATATAGGTCTATCTCCTTTCACTAATCTGTTTTACAACCCTTACAGAATGTTATCTATATTATTTTCTGTCTTGTAGTCTACCTTGTTATCTCATTTTTTCCAATGTGTATGCCAATTGTTCAAGTGCCAACTCAAGATTAAGGTAGGCTGTTTGTTTTTTTAGCAATTCTTGGATTTGCTCAACCATTAAGTTAATAGTCGTGATTTTCAGTTGCTCACTTTGAATTTGGATTTTCTCCCGTAAAAACTGATATGTGATTTCTTGATGTACTTTATAATGAATCAAATCCAAAAAGTATAATAGGATTAGTTCTAAAAAGTTTTTAAAGTATTTTCTATCTTCGATAATGAATCGCCCTTTTTCAGCAAAAAGGAGCGGGAATGAGGTCTCTTTATCCGACCAGAAATAGAACACTTGTTCAACCAAACTAATCATCTCAAGAAAATTTGGGTCTTCTCCTAGCGAAATAGCCTCATCGATATTTTTGGTTAAGTAGGGTGCCAAAGTAGCTGTTTTTTCATCTAATCCGTGTTCGATCAACTCTAGTTCCAAGTCTTTTTCATCAATACTTTTTAAATGAAGGACTTGACTCCTTGAAATTATTGTCCGAAGAACATCATCAATGCTCTCAGTTAATAGAAAACCGAATACATTATGACTAAGCGGTTCTTCCATAAACTTTAATAAACTGTTGGCTGCGCCTTTTCCAATTTTTTCAATATTTTTAATTACATAGATCCGAGGACCACTAACAAGTGCCGTCTTACTGAACTCTTTTTGTAGTAATAGTATTTGTTCTTTTTTGATTGATAACCCTTCTGGTTCCACAATCAACATGTTGTCTGCTTTTTTTTCAAGTATGCGTTGTTTTAGTTTTTTTGAGTCATGAACATTGCGACTTAAAATAAGGTATGCTACTTCATCTACTAATTGTGCTTTTCCACTTCCCTTGGCTCCGCTTATCAAATATAGATGAGATAGTCTGTTTTTTTGAATTGTCTGCTTGAAAAAATAAAGAGCACTTCTCATAGCGCTTCTCTTATTCTCAAAATAATTTGCTCTTTGATATCGCTTAGTGATTTATTCCCATCAATTACCACGATGCGCCTAGGATACATTTGAGCCACTTTTAAATAGCCTTGTCTAACTTTGTTATGGAAGTCCACTGTTTCTTGATCTAGTCTATCATATTTCTTTCTGTTAGAAATACGAGCAATACCAACCTTAGGTGAAAGATCAATATAAAAAGTTAATGTCGGCATATGTTTAGCTGCGTATTGATTGATCTGCAAGATGAAATCAACACCTAGCCCTCTAGCATAAGCCTGATAGGCTAAAGAGCTGTCAAGGTATCT
>CAZDCS010000094.1:0-4903 GCA_964504015.1 uncultured Mariniplasma sp.
ACCCCTTTTACGGCTTAACAAAAGGAAGAAAAAGAAAATCAACAGACCTTAAATATTTATAAATGATTGTTTTCTCATGCCGGTTTACGCTAAATCTCATCAATTATTAAATTAAAGAAACGAGGCACTTAGGTGAATTGACTAAGTACCTCGTATATATATTTTACCTAATGCGCTCTATTTTTGATATAAAACTATTATCCAATAGAGCCCTCCATTTCAAGCTTAATTAATTGATTGAGCTCAATTGCGTACTCCATTGGTAACTCTTTAGCAAAAGGTTCTATAAACCCCATAACTATCATTTCTGTTGCTTGTTCTTCTGTTAACCCTCTACTCATTAGATAAAACAGCTGTTCTTCTGATATTTTTGATACTGTCGCTTCATGCTCTAAGAAAACATCCTTGTTTTTTACAATATTTAGAGGTATTGTATCACTAAATGAATAGTCATCTAGAATTATCGTATCACATTCCACATGTGCTTTTGCGCCCTTGGCATTTTTCCCAAACTCAACTTTACCACGGTAATTGACAGACCCTCCACCCCGACTAATTGATTTAGAAATAATTGTTGATGTTGTGTTGGGGGCAACATGAATCATTTTAGCCCCAGCATCCTGCCATTGGTTTTTACCCGCAAAGGCAATCGATATTGTTGTACCTTTTGCTCTTTGTCCCAAAAGAACACAAGAGGGGTACTTCATATTCACTCGGCTACCAATGTTACCATCAATCCACTCCATATGTCCATTTTCATAGACAAATGCTCTTTTAGTAACTAAATTAATTACATTTGTTGACCAATTTTGAATTGTTGTATAACGACATGCAGCATCTTTTTCAACTATTATTTCGACAATTGCGGCATGTAATGAGTCTTTCGAATAAACAGGAGCAGTACATCCTTCAACATAGTTAACTGACGCCCCTTCATCAACAACAATAAGTGTTCGTTCGAATTGTCCCATTTGCTCAGAGTTAATTCTGAAATATGATTGTAGTGGCTTTTCTACTTTGACACCCTTAGGAATATAAATAAATGATCCACCACTCCAAACCGAGCCGTTTAAAGCTGCATACTTATTATCGTTATTTGATACAACAGTCCCAAAATACTTTTTAAATAGCGCTGGATGCTCTCTAAGTGCCGTATCCGTATCAACATAGATAACACCTAAGTCTTCTAACTCTTTTTGTGTGTTATGATAAACAACTTCACTTTCAAATTGGGTAGATACACCAGCAAGATAATTTCTTTCCGCTTCTGGGATCCCTAACTTCTCAAAAGTTTCCTTAATTTTTTCTGGGACGTCATCCCAATTAGTTTCTGCTCTATCGCTTGCCTTAATGAAATATGAGAACTCAGAAAAATCAATAAATGATAAGTCAGGACCCCATTTCGGGTTCTTTTTAGCTAAAAAGTTTTTATAACTTTGAAGCCTGTACTCAAGCATCCACTTAGGTTCTTTTTTATATTCGCTAATCGATCTAACAATCTTTTCACTAATCCCTTTACCAAAGTTAGCCACTGGTTTATTATCAGTTTTAAAATCAAATTTATAATCACCAATTATATTATCTATCTTCTTATTTTCCATTTAATTTATCCTCCATCAGCTTAGAAATACCTCTTTCTACCGCCTGATAAGCCATAGTTGCACATTTGATGCGTGCTGGAAACTGAGAGACACCTTGATAAGCCAGTGCATCTCCATTTAAAATATCACCTTTAAAAGGATACCCCTTTATCATCTCATAATACTCTTTAATAATAGTATTCGCTTCATTAAGCGACTTTTTTATTAAGGTTACGCTCATAACGCTCGCACTAGAACAACAGATAGAGCAACCTGTTCCCTCATGTTTAATATCTGTTATTTCATTACCCTCAACTCTAAGTTGAACAGTCAGTTCATCACCACAACTCGGATTATTAAGATGGATGGTTAAATAGTCTTTATCGTCAATAAGACCTTTATTTTTAGGGTTTTTATAATGATCCATAATAACTTGTCTATAGAGTTGCTTAATATTCATTTGACTACCTCTTATATTCCTTCAAAAAACTTTTTCGCTTCAACAATACTACTCACAAAAACATCACAATCATTTCTATTATTATAGATATGAAACGAAGCCCTCAGTGTCGATTTTACTCCCAAAAATTTTGAAACTAAAATTGCACAGTGATGACCAGCACGAACGCTAACGTTATTTTCGTCTAAGACGGTTGCAACATCATGTGGGTGAACATCATCAATATTAAACGTTATAATTGGGTTTTCTGCTGTTTCATTATATATCTTTATTCCTTTAATTTCTTTCAACTTATTTAGCGTATACTGATGTAGAATTTTAGTGTGATCATGAATTTCTTTATGCCCGATTGCACCCAAGTAACGAATAGCCTCTCCTAATCCAATTGCACCACCAATAATAGGTGTTCCTGCTTCAAATCTAAGTGGTGCCTCTTTCCATGTAGCATCATTAAAAAAAACATCTTCAGCCATCTCCCCACCGTATTCAAAAGGATCCAATTGATTTAAACGTTCTTTTTTACCATACAAAACTCCAATCCCCGTCGGACCAAACATCTTGTGCCCAGAAAAAGCCAGGAAGTCAACATCTAATGCCTTAACATCAATTTTCATATGAGGCGCAGACTGCGCAGCATCAAGGACAACAATAGCTTTTTTTTCATGAGATAGCGTAACAATTTCAGCTATTGGCGTTAAATACCCTAAAACATTGGAAACATGCGTTAAAGCAACAACTCTAGTCTTATTTGATAAGACTTTCTTAAAGTTAGAAACAGTAATTCTTCCTTCTTTGGTTAAAGGGATATATATTAGCTTTGCTCCTGTTTTTTTAGCTGTCATCATCCATGGTAAAAGTGACGAGTGATGTTCTAACTCACTTGTTATAATTTCATCTCCTTGCTTAAGAACTTCACGATAAGCGTTTGCTACTAAGTTTAGCGCTGCAGTTGTTCCTTTAGTAAAAACGATTTCCTCGACCTTAGAATTTATAAATGAAGACACAGTTTCTCTAGCACCTTCGTATTGCTTAGTAGCTTCATAGGTTAGACCATAGGTTCCCCGATGGACATTCACACCTGAATTATGGTAGTAGTCATCCATTTTTTCAACCACGGATTTTGCTTTTAAAGATGATGCAGCAGAATCTAGATATATTAGTTTTGGGTCTTTTTTATAGATTGAAAAGTCATTTCTAATAAGATCTACATTTATCATATTTTAGAGTTTATAACACTAACAAATCTTTCTCTTAGAGTTTCATCTTTGATCTCATCAATAATTGGCGCTAAAAACCCGTTAATAACAAGTTTTTCAGCTTCCTCTAAACTTAACCCTCTACTCATAAGGTAAAACAGAACATCTTCTTCGATTTTGCCGATTGTTGCTCCGTGTCCAGCCTTAACATCAAATTCATCAATCAATAAAATTGGATTCAATTCAACTACTGCATCATCAGATGTAATAATACCTTTTAAAGTCTGAAAAGCATTTGCGTGTTTCATTCCTTTCTCTATTTTCGCATTACCATTAATTCTGATTCTTCCATTTTTATTTGCAATCGCAATATTCATCATATTCGCTAAAGTGTGTGGTGCTTTATGTGTAATAAAAACATCTATATTCTGGGTATCGTCACTAGATGAAACCGTAATAGAGTTCATCTTTATTTCAGCGCCTTCCCCATCAAGGCTTATCGCTATTTTCGCATCTAAGTTAGCATTCAAGAATCCACCTACAAGATCTATAGTGGCGTCCTTAGCAATTGAGAACAAATGTTCTAGTGTGACCTCTTTTGCCTTTAACTCACTGATGAGTGCGTATTTAAGGTGGGAATTATCATTAGAAATAAGCTTGATTCTATATGCTTTTTTACAGTGGTCTTGATTTGATAATTCCAAAATCAGTTTAACATTTGCATTGCTTTCTATCTCAATTTCTAACAACTCGTTAACACTATCAGCGACAACAATTTTAATTAGCTCCTTAGAGTTGTGGTTTTGAAGTACTCTTATTCTATTCCCCTCATAAGCAATACCTTTTGGAATTACTGAAAAGGGTTTTCCTTTTTTTAGAACTATTTCTTTCATCATTGTTTTCCTTCATGAAACTCAATTCCTAATTCTTCTTTAACCCACGAATAGCCGTTTTTATCAATTTTTTCTATTAACTCTTTTCCACCACTTAACACAATAGCGCCATCAATCATAATATGAACATAATCAGGTTTAATATAGTTTAGAATTCTTTGATAGTGTGTAATTAAGATGCATCCAAAATTATCGTTTACTAAATCACTAATATTTTCACCGACAATTTTTAGTGCGTCAATATCTAGACCTGAATCAATTTCATCTAGTATTGCAAATTTTGGCTTAAGCATTTTTAATTGTAAAATCTCATTTCTTTTCTTTTCGCCACCACTAAAACCTTCGTTCAAATAGCGATGAGCCATATCTTCTCTCATTCCAAGTTCCTCAATATTTTTTTCGTATTCTAAGGCAAACGCAAATACACCAATATCTTTCGAAGATGTCGCTCTTTGTGCTTGTCTCATAAAGTCACTATTTGTGACACCAGATACCTCTGCTGGGTATTGCATTGCTAAAAAAAGACCTGCTCTCGCTCTCTGGTCAACTTCCATATCTAAAATGTTTTCATCATCCAAATAGACACTACCTTGAGTTACTTCATATTTAGGATGCCCCATCAAAGCGCTAGCTAGTGTTGATTTACCAGTTCCATTTGGCCCCATAATAGCATGAACTTCTCCAGAATTAATAACCATCGATACACCTTTTAATATTTTTTTCTTTTCTATTTCAACATGAATGTTTTTTATCTTTAGTGTAGACATAATACCT
>CAZDCS010000095.1:0-4866 GCA_964504015.1 uncultured Mariniplasma sp.
ATATTATTTCTATTTACGTTTTGCTACCTTCAGATATTTTGCTATTCAAATACTCTTTCGTTTGTTACAAGCGCTACTCTCTTGTTTTGCTACCCTCAGAAATTTTGCTATTCAAATACGAGACTTGAAAGAGTCAAAAGAGCAGCGTACAGGATGGACCAAAACAGATGCAGATAGGTAGTTTCTGAAATAGGAGGATTACAATAATAGATTGATGAAACAATAAACTTCAAGAAAACTTTTAAAAAAGTCCACTAAAAGCGGGGTACTCCAGTTAGCCATCACTCAAAAGTCTATACTTAATGGCAAAAAAACAAAACAAATCGTTGACATTATAGACTGAATATTATATAATAAATGAGCTGTGTTAAAAACACACAAAAGAAACTATTTTTCGGCTTAATAAAGCGAAAATAATTTTTATCAACAAAAATGAAACACATGGACATGTGTCTAAGGAAGGAGAAATACAAATGCCAACAGTTTCCCAACTAGTAAGACTAGGAAGAGCAACTAAAAAGTATAAATCTAAATCACCTGCACTAGGTTATGGATACAACAGTCAAAAGAAAAGTGTTAGTGAATACAGCTCCCCACAAAAACGTGGAGTATGCACACGTGTTACAACAATGACACCAAAAAAACCTAACTCTGCGCTAAGAAAATACGCTCGTGTACGCCTAAGTAACCAAACAGAAGTTACTGCATACATCCCAGGTATTGGTCACTCACTACAAGAACATAGTGTAGTGCTAATCCGTGGTGGACGAGTTAAAGATCTACCAGGTGTTCGTTATCACATCGTTCGTGGTACACTTGATACTTCAGGTGTTGCTAATCGTATGCAATCACGTTCAAAGTATGGTGCTAAGCGCCCAAAAGCAAAAAAAATAAAATAAAACTAAGTTATAAATCTATTTAAATGAAAGGAAGTAGGTGAACTCATGCCACGTAAAGGTCATATAGTAAAACGAGACGTTTTACCAGATCCAATTTACCAATCAAAATTGGTTACGAGAATCGTAAACACAATAATGATTGATGGTAAAAAAGGAACAGCCCAAGGTATTTTATATGGAGCATTCAATCGTGTTAAAGATGTAACAGGACAAGAGCCGATTGAAGTGTTCAATGAAGCATTAAAAAACATTACACCAATATTAGAAGTTCGTTCACGTCGTATCGGTGGTCAAAACTACCAAGTACCAGTTGAAGTAAGAGCTTCTAGAAAAACAACATTAGCATTGAGATGGTTGATTAGTTACGCACGCTTGCGTAAAGAAAAAACTATGGAAGAAAGATTAGCGAAAGAAATCATTGAAGCATCACAAGGAACAGGTGCAGCAGTGAAGAAACGTGAAGATATCCACCGCATGGCTGAAGCAAATAAAGCATTTGCTCACTATCGCTGGTAGGTTAGGAGATTAGATTATGCCACGTGTATTCCCATCACAAAAAACCCGAAATATTGGCATTATGGCCCATATTGATGCGGGTAAGACAACAACAACTGAAAGAATTTTATACCATACTGGTAAAATTCATAAAACTGGTGAAGTCCACGATGGTGCTGCAACTATGGACTGGATGGAACAAGAACAAGAACGCGGAATTACTATCACATCAGCAGCAACAACTGCTTATTGGAAAGACTACCGCATTAACATTATTGATACCCCAGGACATGTTGATTTTACGGTTGAAGTATCAAGATCACTACGTGTCCTTGATGGCGCAGTTGCCGTCTTAGATGCACAAGCGGGCGTTGAGCCCCAAACAGAAACTGTTTGGAGACAAGCGACCGAGTATAAGGTACCACGAATCGTTTATGTAAACAAAATGGATAAGATCGGTGCAGATTTTGCCCGCGCTATTCAAAGTATGCAGAATCGTTTAGGAGTTAAAGCTTTTCCAGTTCAGTGGCCAATAGGCGCTGAAAATGATTTTACAGGAATTATAGATATTGTTGAGAAAAAAGCATATATGTTTGATGGATCTGCTGAGGAAAAAACAACAGAAGTATCAATCCCTGAATACCTAGTTGATATTGTCGACCAAAAAAGAGAAGAACTTATTGAAGCAGTAGCAGATTTTGATGAAGAAATAATGATGCAATACCTTGAAGGTGAAGAAGTATCTATTTCACAAATTAAGGCTGCAATCCGTATTGGAACACTAGCTGTTAAATTCTTCCCCGTTATTTGTGGAACCTCATTTAAGAACAAGGGCGTTAAATTAATGCTTGATGCTGTTATTGACTATTTGCCATCACCAATTGATGTTGATTCGATTATTGGAACTAATAGTGAAGATGAAGAAGTTAGAAGAAAACCTAATGATGACGAGCCGTTTACGGCCCTAGCATTTAAAGTGATGACTGACCCATTTGTGGGTAGATTGACTTTCTTCAGAGTTTATTCAGGCAAGTTAACCGCTGGTTCTTATGTGTATAACACTAATAAAGGAGCCAAAGAAAGATTTGGCCGTGTTTTGCAAATGCATGCTAATCACAGAGAAGAAATCAAGGAAGTTTATTCTGGTGATATCGCAGCTGTTATTGGTTTAAAAAACACAACAACAGGTGATACGCTAACAACTGAAAAAAACGGTATTATTTTAGAGGCGATGGTTTTCCCTGAGCCTGTAATTAATGTCGCGATTGAACCTAAGACAAAACAAGATCAAGACAAAATGTCAATCGCTTTAGTTAAACTTGCTGAAGAAGACCCAACATTTAGAACATATACAGATCATGAAACAGGACAAACTATTATTGCTGGAATGGGTGAACTTCACTTAGAGATTATTGTTGATCGAATGAAAAGAGAATTTAAGGTTGATGCTAATGTTGCTGAGCCTCAAGTATCTTATCGTGAAACAATAACTGGCACAGCAGATATTGAAGGCAAATTCGTTCGTCAATCGGGTGGACGTGGCCAATATGGTCATGTTCAAATTATATTTGAACCAAACCCAGGCAAAGGATTTGAATTTGTTGACAAAATTGTTGGTGGTGTTATTCCAAGAGAATACATCCCTGGTGTTAGAAAAGGTATTGAAGAGGCGCTACCAAATGGTATTATTGCTGGTTACCCAGTAATTGACATTAAAGCTACCCTTCACTACGGATCATATCATGATGTGGATTCATCAGAGATGGCCTTTAAGATTGCAGGTTCAATGGCATTAAAGAAAACAGCGAAACTAGCTAAACCAACACTCTTAGAACCAATTATGGATGTCGAAGTTGTTGTTCCTAATGATTATGTTGGAAATGTTATTGGAGATCTTACATCAAGGCGTGGGCGACTTGAGAGTCAAGAAAGCCGCGACAATGCAGTAGCGATCCGTGCTAGCGTGCCATTAGCAAAAATGTTTGGTTATGCAACAGCACTTCGTTCTAATACGCAAGGACGTGCAACATTTATGATGCAGTTCTCTAAATATGAGCGTTGTCCAAAATCAATTATGGAAGAAATTATGAAAAAGCGTGGGTCTAACTAAGAGACTTGCAAAAAAGAACCTTTTCATATAAAATGATTATAGAAACACTTAAAATGGAATAAAATAAAAAAAGTATCTTATTATAGGAGGAATGAAAAATGGCAAAGAAAAAGTTTGAAAGAACAAAACCACATGTTAATGTTGGAACTGTTGGTCACGTTGATCACGGTAAAACAACTCTAACAGCAGCTATTACTGCGGTTTTAGCGAAAAAAGGTCTAGCAGAAGTTAAAGATTATGCATCTATTGATAGCGCACCAGAAGAAAAAGCAAGAGGTATTACAATTAACACAGCACACGTTGAGTATGAAACACTTAAGCGTCACTATGCGCACGTTGATTGCCCAGGGCATGCCGATTATGTTAAAAACATGATTACTGGTGCTGCACAAATGGATGGCGGGATTCTTGTTGTATCTGCAGCAGATGGACCAATGCCTCAAACACGTGAACATATCTTATTGTCACGCCAAGTTGGTGTGCCTAAGTTAGTTGTTTATATGAATAAAGCAGATATGGTTGATGATGAAGAACTTCTTGATTTAGTTGAGATGGAAATCCGTGAACTATTATCAGAATATGATTTCCCTGGTGATGATATTCCAGTGATTCGTGGTTCAGCTCTTGGAGCATTAAACGGCGAAGAAAAATGGGAAAAAACAATTGATGAATTGATGGAAGCTGTTGATACATACATTGACACACCAGTTCGTGAAACAGATAAGCCTTTCTTAATGCCAATTGAAGATGTATTTACAATTACAGGTCGTGGAACGGTTGCTACTGGTCGTGTTGAGCGTGGTGTTGTTAAAGTTGGAGATCCAGTTGAGATTGTTGGATTAACTGACACTAGACAAACAGTTTGTACTGGAGTTGAAATGTTTAGAAAACTACTAGATTATGCAGAAGCTGGAGACAACATTGGTGCATTACTTCGTGGAGTTAGTCGTGACGACGTTCAACGTGGTCAAGTATTAGCCAAACCTAAATCAGTTTTGCCTCATATTAGATTTGAAGCACAAGTTTATGTGTTGTCAAAAGAAGAAGGCGGACGTCATACAGCATTTTTCTCAAACTATCGTCCACAATTCTATTTCCGTACAACTGATGTTACTGGAGTGATTACACTTCAAGAAGGTACAGAAATGGTTATGCCTGGTGATAACACTGTTATGATCGTTGAGCTAATTCACCCAATCGCAATCGAACAGGGAACAAAGTTCTCAATTCGTGAAGGTGGACGTACTGTTGGTGCGGGTTCAGTTGTTAAAATTCTTGAATAGTATTTAATTGATATTTTTAATAACAAGGGGCTGTCGGTAAATAGTTTTTCTGACAAAAACCAACAAAAACCAATAAAAC
>CAZDCS010000096.1:0-4840 GCA_964504015.1 uncultured Mariniplasma sp.
CACTTAACGCTTGTAGAACAACCTCATCTAGATGCTGTGCCCTAGAAGCTGCAAAAAGTAGAGCCTCGGTTTGCGCCGTAATCTCTTTGTATTTAGGATCTAATATAATATCTCTAATTGCCTCAGCAACCATCGATCCTCCTGGTTCTCTAGTGGTTATCACGTTGTGTTCTTTAGCTAGAAAATTAGCAATATATTTAATTAATGTTGTTTTGCCTGAGCCTTCGCCACCTTCAAAAGTTATAAACATATCTGCATTCTCCTTTATTTTATTATAGCATGTTAGTAATATATCTTAACTAAAAATAATCCTCTAGACTCAGCGGTTCTACCCGCTAAAGATCGATCTTTTGTCTTTAGTATTTCTTTTATAATTGAAACTTCTTTCTTTTCTAATCCAACCTCGATTAGAGTGCCCACCATTGAGCGAACCATATATTTACGAAAACTAGATCCATGTATGTCGAAAATATAGTGCTTTTTTGTTTCTTTTATTTTTATTTGATAAATACTCTTGATTGTTGGTTTTCCTTCTACATGTTTGCAAAACCCTTTAAAATCATGTGTTCCTATAAAGTCTTTGCTCGCTATTTTAATTTTTTCAATGTCTATATTTTTAATAAATACTTCGTAGTTTTTTGAAAAAGGGGAACTCGCTTTTTTAGCAATTATATATCGATATATTTTTGATTTAGCGCTATAGCGTGCATGAAATTCCTGTTTCGCTTTTTTGATTTTTTTTATTCTAATATCAAGGGGTAACCTGTCATTTACACGTAACCATGTTGTTTGGTCTAAGTCAAGATTGCTGTCGAAATGAAAGACCTGTCCTATTGCATGAACACCTTTATCAGTTCTTCCAGCACTATGGATTTTTATTTCTGTTTGGGTCATTAACCGAAATGCTTTTTCGATGACCTCTTGAATGCCTAACCCATTATTTTGTTTTTGAAATCCATTATATAGCGTCCCATCATAACTTACAATTCCTAAATATCTCATAAAACTATCATTGAATATATAATGCTACCAAGAACGCTAAACGAAATGATTAAGCTTATAATATCGGCAATCCCAATCTGGTATTGGTCAATTCTAGTTCTTTTTTCACCAATAACATAGCCCCGTACCTCCATCGCATTTGCTAGATCTTCGGCACGCTTAAACGATATGACAAAAACAGGTATTAATAAAGATATTATTTGGACAACTTTCTCTTTCATTTTACTTTCTTTAAAATCAACGCCTCTTGATGTTTGAGCTTTCATAATTTTATCCGTCTCCCCAAGAAGTGTCGGGATGTATCTTAGTGTTAATGAGAGCAACATCGCTATCATATCAACTGGAACTTTAACAATTTTCAATGGTTTTAGTAGTGACTCAAAACCATAGTTTAAGTCAGTAGTCATCGTTGTAAATGTTAAAAGAGATGTTAGTATAATGACATTGGTGATTCTAATAAAAATAAATCCAGCTCTAACAACTCCCTCATCATAGATGTATAGGGTATAGTTTAATAAATCAATATAAGGTAGCATAGATTTTAGAAAAAAGATTGCAAATATGATAAAAAAGAAATACAAAATTTTCACTTTTACATATTTTTTTGACCAATTATAAAAGATAAGTAAAACAATAATTGCTGAAATACTGGTTACTGAAAGATGCATGGGTATAGGATCAAACATAAGTGTCCCTGTTCTAATATGGAACAACTGCAGAAAAAAGGTAAACGTCAAAAGAAAGACAATGGGCCGAAGACCATTTATAACTTTTCTTAGTGGAACCCCACTTGAAATTGTCAAAACTATTATCCCGATAAACATTGTTCCCATTATTACTAGCGGGATAACATCAGTAGAGATAGGAATTAAAAAGATGCCTACGAGTAATAATGTTAAGCTTAGTAATTTAATTCTTGGATCCAGCCTGTGGAGCCAAGAATTACCTGGTATATATTGCCCTATCATAATATTATTCACAAGCAACCTCCTTCAAATAAGCAAGGATGCTATCAAAGTCATATTTGGGGCTATATTTAATGCCGACTTCTTTTTCCAGGTGTTTTAATATTTTTAGCGGGGTTGGTAAATCTAGATGGAATGAATCAAATTTGGGGTGTTGAAATAAATCCTCTTTGTTGCCATCAAAAACGACCCCACCCTCTTTTAAAACAATAACACGTTTCGCATACTGTGAAACTAAATCCATATCGTGCGTTATCAAAATAATTGTTTTATTCTCTTTTTCATAAAGGTCCTTAAAAATAGCCATCAAGTCGGTTCTGCCTTTTGGGTCTAACCCTCTAGTCGGCTCGTCTAAAACTAAAATATCTGACTCCATTGCCAAAATACCAGCGACAGCGACTCTTCGCATTTGTCCACCGCTTATTCTAAAGGGAGATTGTTCGTATAAATATTCCTTAATTCCTACTTTTTCTGCGGCTCTTTTAGCCATTTCAAAAGCCTTATCTTTAGTTGATTCAAAGTTTTTTGGTCCAAACATAATATCTTTTATAATTGTTTCTTCAAACAACTGATATTCAGGGAATTGAAATACGAGACCTACTTTTTGACGAAGGTAATTTATTTTGTCTTTCTTTTTTGGTGGTAAATTTTGCCCAAAGACTGTTACTATACCAGAGGTTGGTAATAATAACGCATTCATATGTTGGACCAGTGTCGATTTACCTGACCCTGTTTGCCCAACAATCGCAATAAACTCACCTTGCCCTGCAATATCAAGGTTAATACTCCCTAAGGCATTATAATTAGATACAATCCCGGTGTAAGTATAACTTACATTTTTGAACTGAATGCCCATAGCGCCTCCAACACTTCTTTTTTTATCTTTTTATCTTTTTCTACTTCATTGTATAAAGCTAACTCAAAAGGAAGTTCTAGATGTGATGATTTCAACAGTGATTCTTGTTTAAACACCTCTTTAGGGGTTCCTTTTAAAATTATTTCTCCATCTTTTAAGACAACTAAGTAATCGCTGTGTGCAGCAAATGACAAATCGTGAGTTATTGTTAAAATAGTTTTATCTAGATTCGCATTTAGATGTTTGATTAAGTCAATTATTTCTTGTGTTCCCTCTGGATCAAGCATAGAAGTTGCCTCGTCAAAAATCATAAATTCTTGTTCCATCGCTAGAGCACCCGCTATCGCTACTCTTTGCTTTTGCCCCCCTGATAATTGGTAGGGTTCCTTGTCTAAAAATTCTTTCATGTTCACTAATGATGCATAGTGATTTATTTTATCGACCATTTGATCGTGTGGTATACATTGGTTTTCTAGGCCAAAAGCTATATCATGTTTAACAGTAACACCAACAAACTGATTGTCAGGGTTTTGAAAAACAATCCCTATTCTCTTGCGAATACCAGCGATATTCTTTTCATTTATAACTAGATTATCAATAAGTATTTCCCCAGTTATTGGAACCAATAATCCAACAAGAAGTTTTGCCAATGTTGATTTCCCTGATCCATTATGACCTAAAATAGACACCCATGAACCTTTGGGTATCTCAAGATTTATTTGTTTCAATGCTTCATCAACATTGTTATATGAGAAACTTAAATTTCTAACTTTTATCATCTAGCTCTCCTTTATTTGTCCTTTAATATTATAACACGTATAAAAGATAATTTAAAGTATAGCGTGTTTTGAATCTTGTGGAGTCGAGTTGATGAAAAAAATTATACATACATACAAACCTTTTATGGATCTATATGTAAATGTCAACTAAAAAAGATGTTAATGATGCCCCCCTTATTTATATTTAAAGGCCTATGCTTAGCTAAGAAAATAAAGACCTTGCTAGTCGTTAGCAAGGTCTCTCAAATCTGTTTTAATCGGTTTGGTTTTTAAAGCTTAGAATCATCGACTGAGTCTAAGTAAGCTCTAATCGGTTTCACTATTTCTTTAACTGTCCCTTTAACAAAGGGGTTTTTCAAATCTGCTGATTTCAATAGTCCCAAAAAGCTCTTTGATCCTCCGAGTTTACAAAGTTTTAAGTAGCTATCCAATGCTTCTTTCGGCTTATTTTGATGCATAATCCAATATTGGAAAGCGCAAATTTGAGCCAATGTGTAGTCAATATAATAAAATGGGGCTCCAAAAATATGTCCTTGACGATACCAAAATGCCCCTTTTTCTAAGAACTTATCATCTCCGTAATCTTTAAATGGCAGATATTTTTTCTCTAGTGTTCTCCATAGCGTCTTTCTCTCATTAGGTGTCATTTTGGGGTTTTCATAAATGTGGTGTTGAAATTCATCAACTAAAACACCATATGGTAGAAATGATATTGCGCCAGAAAGATGACTATATTTATATTTTTCTGTGTCTTTTTTGAAAAACTGATCAATCCACGGCCATGCAAGAAACTCCATACTCATTGAGTGTATTTCTGCTGCCTCCATTGTTGGCCAGCGATACTCAGGGAATAAATCACGACTCTGATAGACTTGAAAAGCGTGTCCTGCCTCATGTGTTAACACATCGACATCATGCGATGTTCCATTAAAATTGGCAAAGATGAATGGAGAACGATGCTCGGCAATATATGTACAGTATCCCCCACCTTGTTTTCCTTTTTCGCTGTCGAGTTTAAGCAGATCCCGATCTAGCATGAAGTTGAAAAATTCAGAAGTCTCAGGAGACATCTCATCATACATCTTTTTAGCAACATCAACTTGCCACGCTCTATCACCTTTAGGGGTCGGATTACCCGATAAAAACGACAATGCTAAATCATATGACTTTAGGTTTTCAATCTTTAATCTCTTAGCTTTTTTTGCAACCATCTCTGATACTAAAGGTACGATATCTTC
>CAZDCS010000097.1:0-3684 GCA_964504015.1 uncultured Mariniplasma sp.
CAAGAACAAGGGGACTGCAAGTTTAGAAGTGACTCTATCTAAACGCTTAGATAGTTTCACCCCCACTATAGCGCGAATCAATGTATAAAAGATGCTACTATAATTAATCGCTAAATTATGCAAAATAAACTTCATTTATGCCCCCTTAATTTGGCTTTAAAAAAAAGTTGTAATGAGGTGTGAAAAAATATTCACCATTTGTTAAAATTATACACTAGTCTATATTAATATGCAACTTTTTTTTGGTTAGTACAGCTATTTATTTTAAAATTAAACTTTTACCTGTCATCTCTTTAGGCTGTTTTAATTCAAGCAACTCCAAAAGCGTGGGTGCGATATCGCATAGAGAACCGGTATTAACCGTAATCCCTTTTTGTGTAATAAGAACAGGAACTAAATTAGTTGTATGAGCTGTATGAGGCGCACCATCAGCGCCTTTCATTTTCTCTGCATTACCGTGATCAGCAATAACAATTGCTACACCATCAATATCTAGGATTGCTTTTATGACTTCTCTAGCGCACTGATCAACTGTTTCAACTGCTTTAATAGTTGCTGGAATAGAACCGGTATGACCGACCATATCAGGGTTAGCAAAATTTAGAATCATTGTGTCATATACCCCAGATCTAATTGCCTCAATAGCTTTATCTTTAACTTCAAAAGCACTCATCTCAGGCTTTAAGTCATAGGTTGCAACTTTTGGTGATTGAACTAAAATGCGAGTAGAGCCTTTTAATTCTTTATCGATGCCACCATCGAAAAAGAATGTTACGTGAGGATATTTTTCTGTTTCAGCAAGACGAACTTGCTTAAGGCCAGCATTAGCTATAACATCGCCATATAAGTTGTTCAATTTTTGTAAATCATAGGCTAGAGGGCCTTTTACAGTTTTATTGTAATGCATCATTGAGACTAAAAAGATGTTTTTAGGAACATCTTTAGTATCAAAGTTCGCTTTACCTGGGCTATGATAGGTATTAGCTTCATTAGGGTTAGAAAAAGCAGTCGCAATTCTAATCGCGCGATCAGGTCTGAAATTAGCGAATAATATTGCATCATTTTCTTTAACTAAACCTTTTTTATCAACAACAAAAGGAATAATAAACTCATCAGTTACACCATTATCATATGAAGTCTTAATTCCCTTTAGGGCGTCATCGTAATGAACGCCAGTGCCTAAGACCATAGTATCAAAAGCTTTTTGAATTCGCTCCCAGTTATTATCACGGTCCATTGCGTAATATCTGCCAGAAACAGTTGAGATAACAAGTCCGTCATCAGTTAAATCTTTTAGAAAGTTTAAACCTGATGTTTGGGGTGTATCTCTCCCGTCCATAAAAGCATGCATATAAGGAGTAATTCCTTTAGAGGTAGCAAGCTTATGTAGTGCTTTAATATGAGTTGGATAGGCATGAACACCACCATCACCAACAAGACCAAAAATATGAAGGTTGCTTTTGTGCTTTTTAACATGAGCAATTGCTTCTAAAAAAGCTTTGTTAGTAAAAAAACTCTGGTTTTCAATTGATTTGTTAATTCTTGTTAGTGATTGATAAACGATGCGTCCAGCACCTAAGTTAAGATGCCCGACCTCACTGTTTCCCATCTGGCCCTTAGGTAGTCCAACACGCTCACCACTAGCGTGTAACACGTTATTAGGGTAGTCAATAAATAGTTGATCCAAAAATGGTTTTTTAGCTAATGACACAGAGTTAGTGTCGCTATCAGGTGCGAGACCATAGCCATCTAGGATAATTAAAGCCGCAAATTTCTTTTTCATATAAAATATAACTCCTTTATTAGTTAGTTATTCTAGCTATATTATACTTCAATATAGCAAAGATAGTGGCTAAAAACAACAAAAAAAACGTTTTCAGGGATATCAATTGCAATAGTGAAGTAATATGTTAAAATAATCTTGTAATTAAATACTTCGGGGCAGGGTGAAATTCCCGACCGGCGGTATAGTCCGCGAACCTTAGGGTTGATCTTGTGTAATTCAAGAACCGACAGTAGAGTCTGGATGAAAGAAGTAAAGTCAATTTGACTACCTTTTTGTCGCCGAAGTAATTTGGCGATTTTTTAATACTAGGAGGTATAACATGTCAAATTACTTAAGATTGAAAAACATGCTCTACATTGTTTCACTATCTGCAATAGCTATTGTAGTAGGATTTATTGAAATACCTTGGCCTTTAGTGCCGTGGCTAAAACTAGATTTTAGCGAGGTTGTTATTTTGGTCTCTGTTTTAATTTTAGGGGTTAAAAAAACATTTATTGTTATTCTTTTGCGCTCAGCAGCGCGGTTCCCGATAACTCTGGGAGGTTTCTTTGGTCTTCCTGGAGCCTTGATTGGTGAGGGAATAGCGATTTTAGCATCTGTTGTTATTGTTCTAGCTTATATTTTGGCTAAAAAATTATTGAAAATCGATGAACACCCATTGGTATATGAAGTTGATATAGATAATAAAAGCACTGTTAAGCACTTTTTTGTTATCACGATCGTTATAACAACCGCTTTAACTATTGTTTTATTTTCAGTTAATTTCTTTATCACAACACCGATGTTCTTTTCTCTTTTAGGCTTCACAGAAAGTGGAGCATTCCACCCGACTGTCTTTACATTTATCCCTGATGCAACTGGTTTTGCTTCTAGAGAAGGAGGGTTAGCTATTGATGATGTTTTTTATGGGAACTGGGGAGGATACATTTTATTTTCAATAATTGCGTATGTTCCGTTTAATATTGTAAAGGGGATTTTAGTTAGTATTGTGTTTTTACTAATAAAACCAAGGATGAAATACTTAGAACTATAGAATAGAAGAGGTAAGTTATGAGTCTTTTTAGAAGGAAAGTTAATGAGAAAGAACTCTATGATGTTATTAGGCAAAGTCTTTTTATGATTATTGTGGGAAGTTTCTTAATTGGCGCGCTCCATGTTTTATTGATGGTGACTAGTGATCTTTCTCTTATTTGGATGATGTTAATTTTATTTGGATTTTTGTTTGCTAAAAGACTCAAGTCTACATATAGTCAACATCATGTAGTTTACTCTATTATTGGGGTTTTAGCTATTATTTTGACATATTATTTTTTAAATGTTGTTTCCATATTAGTGCTTGCAGCTGTTAGAGATAGTTTAAGCTTGGATTTCATAATCCGAGTTCTCGATCTGCAATATCATTTTCAATTTCTAAACATTTTTGGACAAGGTTTTTTTAAAGTTAATAACTTAATTAATGTCGTTTTCTTTGCTCTTGTTAACATTTATACGTTTAAAGCAATTAAGTAAACGTTTTTATAGCGGATTTACTGTCTATTAAGTAGTTTTTTGTGTATAATAAAAGTGTAGAATAACAGGCAATAAAATTAAATAAAGGAGAGTTTGATATGCCATTTATTAGCGATATTTATGCAAGAGAAGTTCTAGATTCACGGGGTAATCCAACAATTGAAGTTGAAGTTTACACAGAATCAGGAGCTTTTGGAAGAGCGATGGTCCCATCTGGAGCATCAACAGGTGAACATGAAGCAGTAGAACTTAGAGACGGTGATAAAAAACGGTTTTTAGGTAAAGGTGTTTTAAAAGCAGTTCACAATGTAAATGAAATCATTGCACCTGAACTAGTTGGTAATGATGTAACTGATCAAGTTGGCCTTGATAAGTTAATGATTGAACTT
>CAZDCS010000097.1:3695-4763 GCA_964504015.1 uncultured Mariniplasma sp.
AGTCTAAATTAGGCGCTAATGCTATTTTAGGAGTTTCTATGGCAGTAGCGAGAGCTGCAGCTGATTACTTAGGTGTTGAGTTATACCAATATTTAGGTGGTTTTAATACTAAACAACTGCCAGTGCCAATGATGAATATTATTAATGGTGGTTCTCACGCTGATAATAACGTTGACTTTCAAGAGTTTATGGTTTTGCCGGTAGGCGCACCTAGCTTTAAAGAGGGTTTGCGTATGGGAGCTGAGATTTTCCATAGTCTAAAAAGCGTTTTAAAAGCAAAAGGATATAATACAAGCGTTGGTGATGAAGGCGGATTTGCTCCCAACCTAGGCTCAAATGAAGAAGCTCTGCAAGTTATTATGCAAGCAATTGAGAATGCAGGCTATGAAGCAGGCAAAGATGTTATGTTAAGTATGGATGTTGCTGCATCTGAATTTTATGATAAAGAGAAAAAAGTTTATGTTCTAGCCGGTGAAGGCGGTAAAGTTCTTACAAGTGAGCAACTTTCTGATTTTTATGCTGAACTAGTTGAAAAATACCCAATTATATCAATTGAAGATGGTTTGGATGAAAATGATTGGGACGGCTGGGTTTACTTAAGTAAAAAACTAAATAACAAGATCCAATTAGTTGGTGATGATCTATTTGTTACTAACACTGATAAGTTAGCTAAAGGAATTGAAATGGGAATTGCTAATTCAATTTTGATTAAAGTTAACCAAATTGGAACACTTACTGAAACATTTGACGCAATTGAAATGGCAAAACGCGCAGGATATACAGCAGTTATCTCACACCGTAGTGGTGAGACTGAAGATACAATTATTGCTGATATTGCGGTTGCTACTAACGCAGGACAAATTAAGACAGGTAGTGCTTCAAGAACAGATCGTATTGCAAAATACAATCAATTATTAAGAATTGAAGATCAGCTTGCTGATACGGCACAGTATTTAGGATTAGCTACATTTTACAACTTAAAAAAATAAACAATTATCTAATTTAGCCCTTAAGAAATTAAGGGCTTTTTTTTATAATGCTTTTTTAGGTGTGGTATACTAATAGTGA
>CAZDCS010000098.1:0-4755 GCA_964504015.1 uncultured Mariniplasma sp.
TAGTATAAAAACAATTGCGAAGTTCACTAAAAATGCTGCTCTCCAAGCTATCGGAATTACTAATAGAGCTGAAAACTTTTTAGCTGCTACTTTACTATTTAGTAATGACATTACAGATATCATTACTAATGACTGAAGCATTATAGCTATCATTGGGTTATAAGTCTTAGGTGCCGGCAAGCCGGGCATCAGCAAGTTAAGTGCTTTAATGGATGCTGCAATAAGCGCTACATAGAACATCGCACGTCTTGAATTAGTGTTTTTAAAAGTTAAATACAAAATAGTTGATGCTATTGGAAACATCACTGTCCCTGAAACTAAAGGCGGTAAAAACTGGAGGGCAAAACCTAGTGTCGCTTCAAGAATCCCCCAGATACCTCCAAAAAATAGAGCATAGATAATTATTTTTTTATTGTCTTTCATTGTCATTCTCCTCTTGTTTGTTTTTAAGTATTCCTTTTAAAATCTTTTCTGGTGTGATCGGTAGTGTCGTAATTCTAACTCCAACCGCATTATAAACTGCATTTGCTAGTGCTGCTGGTGGTGTGTCAATTCCAATTTCCCCAACTGATTTAGCTCCAAATGGCCCAGATTGTTCATAGCTTTCAGCAAACTCTGTTGTTAGTTTTTTAATATCGAGCGCTGTTGGTATTTTGTAGGTGAAGAAGCTATTGCTAATAAGGTTTCCTTTTGAACCATATTTAACATCTTCAAAAGTTGCCATCCCTAACCCTTGGACAATTCCCCCTTCAACTTGGCCTTGCGCCAGTTTAGGATTGATTGTCGTTCCGCAATCAACAACACTAACATAATCAATAATCTCAAATTCCCCCGTTTCGCTATCAACATCAATCTCAATAAATCCAGCCATAAATGGTGGCGGTGATTTTGTTCCAACATAACTAGCAGTAACGGTTAATTGTTTTTGGTCCTCGTTATAGTATAGTCTATTTGCTAAATCCTTAAAAGAAATCTCTTCTTTATCTGCTTTAAAGGAGTTGCCGTCAAAGATAACGTCTTTGATATCTACTTTTAGGGCGTTTGCTGCTTCTTCAATTAATAGAGACTTCATTTGTTTAGCGGCTTTCCAAACAGCATTACCTGAAATATAAGTTGTACTTGATGCGTAAGCTCCAGTATCAAATGGGGTTAAATCTGAATCTGATGAGTAGACAACCATCTTATCAACTGTTGTCATTAACTCTTCAGCTGCAATTTGGGCTAAAACAGTATCACTACCTTGACCTATATCGGTTGCTCCAATTAAGAGATTGTAAAAACCATCATCATTTAGTTTGATTGTTGCAGCTCCCATATCAATATAAGGGATCCCACTTCCTTGCATGGCTATAGCCATGCCGACGCCCTTAACTTTGTTGTTAGGGAGTTTGACTCTTGGGAATTTTTCATCCCATTTAATTAGTTCATGACCTCTTTTCACGCAATAATCAAGTTTGCATGATTCCATGTGCATTTCAATTCCTTCAGTACCTTCACCCATAATTTTAAAGATCGGACTGGTCTCGTTTTCTAAAATCATATTTTTTTGTCTAAACTTAACTGGATCCATTTTTAGTTTCTCACAAAGCATATCAATTGTTGATTCAAGTGCGTAATTTCCCTGAATAGCTCCATACCCCCTATATGCTCCTGCAGAAACACGATTAGTATAGACAACAATCCCAGAAAATTTAACTGAGTCAACTTTGTTATATAAAGGTAGCACTTTAGCGCCAGCAACCATAAAGACGGTTAAAGCGTGTTCTCCGTATGCTCCGGTATCTGATAGGATGTAAGCATCTATTGCTTTAATTGTGCCATCTTTTGTTGCTCCTAGTTTAATATCTAGGCGCATTGGATGTCTTGAATAAGATGATTCAAACACTTCTTTTCTTGTGAAGTTTATTTTTGATGGTTTCCCCGTTCTTAAAGTAACTAGGGAAACAAACATTTCACCATGAAGTGCTTGTTTACCACCAAATCCACCACCAATTCTTGGTTTGATTACTCTAATTTTGCTCAGTGGCACCTCTAATGCTTGTGAAATTATTCTTCTAACATGAAAAGGTGTTTGTGTCGATGAATAGATCATTAGTCTATTTTGGTAATCAATGCGTGCGTTAACAGTATGAGGTTCCATCATTGTATGCGCTTGTGCTTGCGTGTAATATGATTGTTCAACAATCACATCACATGATTTAAAAGTTTCATCGACATCACCAACATGCATATCATATGTTGCGGCAACATTTTTCTTTGGGTCAAACCCAATTGGGAATTGTTCATATATTCCATCTTCAGGGTGAATAACCGTTTTATTGTTATATGCTTTTTCAAAATCTAGAACTGGTTTGAAAACCTCGTATTCAACTTCAATTAATTTAAGTGCTTGTTGCGCAATCTTTTCTGTAGTAGCAGCAACACATGCCACTTCATCACCAACATAGCGAACATACTCATCTAAGACAAACTTATCATAAGGTGATGGTTCAGGATATCCTTGACCAGCCCTTGTAAAAGATTTTCTTTTAACATCCTTATGAGTAATAATAATTTCAACACCCTCTAGGGCTAATGCTTTTTTAGTATCAATATTTTTGATTTTTGCAAATGCGTGCGGACTTCTTAATATTTTAACAATTAGTGAATTTGGATCGGCAAGGTCGTCAGTATAAGCTGGTCTTCCCATCATAATCCCTTTTCCATCAACTGATGGTGTAATATTATTTACTATTTTCATCGCTTTTCACCTAAATACCTTTTGATTGCTTTAAATTGCGCTTGATATCCTGTGCACCTGCACAAGTTACCCACTACATACTCTTTAATTTCTTGGTCACTAGGGTTTTTAAGTTCTTTTTTTAAAGCATAAATTGTTAATGCTAACCCCGGGTTACAAAAACCACATTGGTCAGCTCCTTCTTGACCAAATTCATCGCTGATCTTTTCAATCTCAAATGCCAAACCATCAACTGTAGTGACACTTCTTCCTTCTAGTCTTGCTGTTAAAACTGAGCAAGATAAAACCGGTTTATCATCTAGTAAAACTGTGCAAACTCCGCAAGTTGAGCCGTTACATCCGTTTTTCACACTAGTTATATGATTATTTCTTAGAGTCTCTAAGAGATACTCATCAGGAGATATATGAAATGTTTTATTGTTACCATTTAGATTTATGTTAACTTTCATAATTACTCACCTCTTTTATTCCGCGTTTGACATAAGTTATTGCTACTATTTTTCGGTAGTCTTTATCGGCTAACCGATTTGAACTAAAATTGATTGTCTCACTAATAATCTCTCCTAGTTTAGTAACTACTTCCTTTGTAATTACACTTTGCTCATTTAAATATTCCATCGCTTCTTCGGCTAATAGTGCAATACCTGGTCGAGCACCTATCGCTATTTTATACTGATTGTTTTCTTTTGTTACCGCAACATTTATAATCGCAAAGTCTAAAACAGTGTTGGACACTTTTTTAAAATAGCCTTTGCACTTGTTCTTTTTAATTAAAATATGAGTTAAGATATCTGTTGTCTTCCCCTTAGCTTTTAAGTAATCAAAAAGTGTAATCTTTCTTTTAGGATAGAAAATCAACTCAACATCTAATGTGATAAGAGGTGTTAAAAGGTCAGAAAAGGGGTATTTCCCAACTATGCTCCCGCCTACAGTAGCAACATTTCTAAAGCCAACGCCCATGATTTTATTAATTGCAGAGGCCAAATATCCATTACCGATATTCTTAATTACCTGACTTGTCTCTAAGTCTCTAAGTGTAGTCATCGCACCGATTTCAAGATAATCTTTATGCTCAATAACACTAGCTAGAGCTAGATCTTTTAAGTCAACCATTACTTCAACTCTTTGGCTGCCTCTCTTGAGCCATGCTCCACCTCCAATCAAAACATTTTTCTTGCTCGAGCTAAGAATCTCATATGCGTTTTGTAAAGATGATGCTACATGATAGTCTTTAATGTCCATTTTCACATTCCCTTCCTTTAAGTTTTTTAATCGCTTCAAACTGCTTAATCGTATCAATATCAGTTAAAATATAATTATCCTTAACTGGAATAACTTCCAAGGTGTGTCTATTTCTAAAAACTTTTAAATTCGAGTTACTAGATTCTTTTAGCAAATCCTGCCTCAGTTTGTTTGTGATAAATAAAGGATGCCCTTTACGTCCTTTATAACTCGGAACTCTTATTTCTAAGTCCCCTTTTATTAATGCATCATATGTTGAAGGCTTAACAAACGGGCAGTCACCTGGTAGAATAAAAAAATCATCGCTAGCAGCACTGACTCCTACTTGAACCGAACTAAACATTCCTTTATCATAACTTGTGTTATGAATACAAGTTACGCCCTTAACATCTTTTACAATGTTATAGATTTCTTGGTGGTAATATCCTGTAACGACAAAAATATGAGTCACAAAAGGACTCATGCCCTCTATTGCGTGAATGATTAACGGCTTGTTATTCAACTCTAGAAGCATCTTGTTAACCACTGCTCTACTAGAGTATCCAGCAGCTAAAATGATCCCTTGGGCCATAACACACTACTCCTTCTAATTATATCTTGAACTAGTGTGTAAACGTATGCCAACTTTAACACTAGTGTTCTTGCTAATTAAAACGCTTTCATAATGCTATTATCTACAATTATAGCATTAAAACAAAAAAAAAACAATATCAAAATCTCTTGAGTTTTCGCAAAATTTCAATCAGATATTTTTCTATTTGAATACCTCATAA
>CAZDCS010000099.1:0-4712 GCA_964504015.1 uncultured Mariniplasma sp.
AGAACCATCACGGTAAGTAACTTTAGAATGATAAACGTTAGTAAGTGTAGCTGCATTGCCAAGGCCGCCAACTGCGGTTCCTACATTATCTTTTCTTGCATTAGTCCTAGTAAAAAGGCTCCCTGTAAAAAACCCATGTGAGATATTTACATCAGCTGACAGCGCATCGTTAGCCCCAATAAACCCGCCTAACCTATCACTAGAATACCTGCCTAGATTATTTGGAAAAAAAGTGTTTTGGAAAGTCGCATCTACAGTTACGCGTGAAATATTTACGAAAGCTCCAGCACGAACCCAACCAATTAGACCACCAACCTTACCATTATTATTCGAGTTAGAATAGATGTTTCCACTAAATTCAATATCGTTTAAATTGACAGTTGCACCGGGATTGACTCTCCCAATAACCCCACCAACATTGACGGTTCTACTATAAATTCTAAGATCAACTGCTTTAATGCTAGTCAAATTGACAATAGTCGTAGTCCCTCTTACATTTCCAATAATACCCGCTGTTCCACCTGAACTACTACCAACAACAGTTGAATTAACAACTTTTATGTTTGATATCTCAATATTCCCGAGGTTAGCTGAGCCTCCAATGAGGCCTGCTCGCGCATGAGGGTTCGCAAAATCTGTTATGATATGCACATTATCTAGAGTTAAGTCAAAAACACGCCCCCCCTTTATTTGAGGAAAGATTGCAACAAATCTAGATGGGGCGCCCTGATCATCAATTGTTAAATTTGAAATTGTTTTATTGTTCCCATTTAAGGTTCCGCGAAAGGCAGCCTCATTATTTGTTGCAGTATATAACCAATTAAACCCTGTAAAGTCAAGATCATTTGCTAAATAGTATTCATCTGTTGCTAAACTATCAGTTTTTGTGGCGAAATCATAAAAATTCTGTGTTGTGAAAATAGGCGTTCCCCAGTGCCCAACTACAACAGATGATCCCAATTGATCACTATCTCCTGTGATTGCTGATGCCCAAAAGGCAAAAGTGACTCCTAATGTAGCAATAGCATTAAGGATAATTAAAACTATTATTATTTGTTTTTTAAACTTCAATATTTTTTCCATTCCAATACCTCACTTTAAAACTAACAATCATTTTTTCGAGAACTGTTTGAGCCATTTGAGGTAGAATTGATTGTTTTTTTGTTCATTTCGAATCGTTGTCTTTTCCCCGTGGCCTGGATACACTTTAGTATTAGCCGGTAGTGAACACAATAATAAGACACTTTTTTTCAATGATACTAAAGAACCAGAATAAAGATCGTGTCTGCCGACACTACCTTTGAATAAAGTATCGCCGCTATAAAGCTTTTGATTATACAAATAGCTTACACTACCTTTCGTATGACCTGGCGTGTGTAGCACTTCAATAAACTGATCTGCAAAATTTATTTTCATCCCGTGAGAGACATAACGCAATTCAAGCTCCTTTTTTTTGTAGGGGTGTCTTAAGGGAGCATAGCCATTACGTGAATCTTCAAAAAGCAAGTGTGCATCAGAAAAATGCAAATAAATCGGAACATCAAATTCCCCGATAATATCGATGTGATCATAGTGAGCATGCGTGAGCAATAAACCGATAAGTTTTCTACCAGCTAGATCGCGCTTAATTATTTCATAATCGTGCGAAGGATCGATTAAGAAACAAGAATCAAAGCGGCATAGTAAATAACTATGTGCAAACACATCATTTTCTTTATATTGCATAATTTGATAATAGAAAAAAAACTATCCTAGAATAGCTTATTTTTTCTCTTTATGGATTGTAACTTTTCTTTCACGTGAGCAATATTTTTTAACTTGCATACGTTCTGGGTGCTGCTTTTTGTTTTTAGTAGTGTAATAGTTCTCTTCGCCACACTCAGTACAAACCAACTTGACTTGTTCTCTCATAATATCCCTCCAAACATACGATAGTAGTATAACAAAATCCATCTATAATATCAATCCTTTTATTGCTTTTTTAATAAAACTAGGTAACTTTGGTTGTTGCAAACCGTTTCTCGTGTTAATAACAAGCATCTTTCCTTTTTAATGCGAAATAAAAGGCTGCCTTGCAGCCTTTTATTCAGAATTGAGTTCTTATAGTGAAATTTAAACTTCTATAATTGCATCGGTAGGACACACTGGTTCGCACATTCCACAATCGATACACTCATCACCATCGATAACATAAATGTCACCTTCTGAGATGCAATCAACAGGACACTCATCAACGCATGCTCCACAAGCTATACAAACATCAGTAATTGATCTTGGCATAATTATTCCTCCATTTTTATTTATGTCCTTATTGTATAGGATTATGACCTCAATGTAAATGCTTTTTAGAAAAAAATTATAAAAAGCGCTAATTTCGTTTCCTTAGTTAGAAGTTTTATTAATATCTCTGCTTGTCTTGTTATTTTTATTAAAAATTCCTGAATTTTGCTTTATAATACTAGTGGGTGATAAAAATGAAAAGAGAAACAACAAGACCAGTTCAAATTGGTCTCCACCAACTTGGTGGTAATAACATAGTAATTATTCAAAGTATGACAAATACAAAAACAAAAGATGTTAAAGCAACACTGAAACAAATCAATGAGTTAGTTACTGCTGGTTGCGAGATTATTAGAGTCGCTGTCCTAGATACAACTGATGCTAAAGCTTTGGGTGAAATCAAAAAAGAGATTAGCATCCCTTTGGTTGCTGATATTCACTTTGATTACCGATTAGCCTTAATTGCCATTGAGCAAGGTGTTGATATGATTAGGTTAAACCCTGGAAACATCGGCAAAAAAGAACATGTCGCGTTAATTGTTAATGCTTGTAAGAAGAAAAAAATCCCGATTAGAATCGGGGTTAATTCTGGGTCTTTGCCTAACCATGAGGCCCCAAATGTTGAAAATATGCTTGCAGCAGCAAAACTCCATATTACCATTCTTGAACAATTGGGCTTCTATGATATCGTCTTATCACTTAAGGCAACTGATATGCGCTTAATGATTGCGGCAAATAGAAAAGCTGCTGAAATTTTTCCTTACCCACTTCACCTAGGTGTCACTGAAGCAGGAACCGCCTTTAGTGGAGCAATCAAATCAGCAATGGGCATTGGCATTTTACTGGCTGAGCGCATAGCAAAAACGAACCGTGTCTCTTAAACCGCTAACCCTATTTTAGAAATTCAAGCTGCCAAAGAAATTCTCAAAAATTTAGGTCTTAAAGAAGGAGTTCCTAATTTGATTTCTTGTCCGACATGCGGAAGACTCGAATATAATATGATTGAACTGGCAAAAAGAGTTGAAAAATATTTACTAACTGTCAATAAAACAATTGATGTCGCTATTATGGGCTGTGTTGTCAATGGTCCAGGAGAAGCTAAACACGCCGACCTTGGAATTGCAGGGGGTAAGGGCGAAGCGATTTTGTTTAAAAAAGGCAAGTTTGTTAAAAGAATAACAGAAGCACAAATCTATGATACTCTGGTTTTTGAGATCGATCGGTTTGAAAGCAAATAAAAAAGGACTGATGTCCTTTTTTTTATGTCGTAAACAAAGAGATTTCATAATCGCAAATATCACTGTAAAACTCTTTTTCGTGCGAAACCAATATCAAAGTGCCTTCATATGCAATTAGTGCTTGTTTCAACGCCTCTTTGGCATGGAAATCAAGATGATTTGTCGGCTCATCTAGAATTAAGACGTTCCCTTTTTCATAACGCAGTAATGCAAGTCTTACCTTAGTTTGTTCCCCGCCAGATAAAGTGTTAATTGCTCTTGTAGCTATTTCAAAACTAATTCCGTGATTACCAAGTAGCGACATAACATCTTTTTTTGTGAAATGCGGGTAGCGATGATGAATAATTTGAAAAGGTGTTTCATCAGCTCTAAATTTTGATTCTTGCTCAAAATAGGCTATCTGAGTTGTGTCAATCCATTTATAAGTGCCATCAATTGGCTTAACAAGATTGAGAATCGTCTTGAGGAAAGTCGATTTACCAATACCATTCTTCCCTGTTATCGCTACTTTTTCTTCTTTTAGAATCGCGATACTTAGTGGCTCTAATAGTGAATGAGTATAACCAATCTGTAATTGCTTAGTTGTTAAAACATCTTTTCCAGTTGAACTTGATAATGGAAAACTAAAGTTATAGGTTTTATCTTTTGAGGGTTTAGTCACTTTAACAATTTTTTTAAGCATTTTCCTTCTGCTTTGGGCTCTTTTAGTTGTCTTTGCTCGCGTAATGTTTTTTTGAATAAACTCTTTTGTGTGTTTAATAAATTTTTGTTGAGCAACAAAAGCTTTTTCTTGTTGTCTAACCCTAAGTGCTTTTTCACCTAGATAAAAATCAAAGCTACCTTTATATCTTGTTATTTGCCCGTTTTCGAGGGCAAAAACAGTCTTTGCTATTGCTTTTAAGAACTCTTCATGGTGTGAAACAACAATAAATGACTTTGGGTAATCAATTAGAAATTTTGTTAGCCATTCTATATGTCTTAGATCAAGAAAGTTAGTTGGTTCATCTAACAATAAAACATCAGATTCCTCTAACAAGAGTTTCCCTAAGATTATTTTAGCTCTCATCCCACCTGAAAGGTGCTTAATTGGCTGTTCTAAGATATCCATTTTTAGTCCAAGACCATGAATAATATTTCCTATTTTTGATTTTAGAGCATAAAAATCTGAGTCAAGCAAGTCATCTCCGATTTTTG
>CAZDCS010000100.1:0-4645 GCA_964504015.1 uncultured Mariniplasma sp.
TTGATGACGCGAAAAACGCGATCAGAGATGTTTTTTTGTCGCGTCCAAAAAAAGGCATACCTTCTGCATATGCGATCGTTATAAGACAAACTGATAAGATGATTGGGACATGTGATTTCCATACAATTAATTGGGAAACAGCAACTGGTGAAATTGGGTATTGTCTAAACCGGGCTTATTGGGGTAGGGGATATGTTACTAAGGCTTGCCAGGCAGTAGTTAAATTCGGTTTTGATTATCTAAAACTAAAGACAATAACGATTAGCTATGAGAAAGGCAACACAGCTAGTCAAAGGGTTATTGAAAAATGCGGATTTACCTATATTAAGGATGTTTATGATTCTAAGACGAATAAAGTTATGTGCACATATAAATTAGAAAAAAACTTTTAAGGTAGCAGGCGAAGCGGATTCGCAGTACTCATTAAAGTGTAACAATTAAAAGAAGGAAGTTATACTCAATGCTTAATTATTACACTGTTGAGTATACAAGATTGAAAAATGAAATATGTCAAAATAAAAGATGGTAACAGCATAGTAACAAAATCTATAAAAGAGAAGTTGAACGCAAACAATGGGAAGGCGATTATTAGTTTAAAATTTAGTAGGGTATTAATAAAAAGAGTTAATTTAAAAGACGTCCTGCTAGAATGTAGAAAAGAAAAATACTGATTAGAAAATTAAAAAAAACAGATGATTCTATTTTCCGCATCTATTTGACAGAAAAAAAAGAGCTCTAGCTAGACTAGCTAAATCAATGGATTAAAAAAAAGCTGTTTTTCGCAAAACAACATATAATTGATATTACTGAGTAAAATGCTATTCGAGGAGTCTTAGTCAAAGAACAAATACAGGGGACCTATCGAGCAGCGAGTGCATAAGTGCTTTGTCCAAGATATTGCCAATTAGATGGTTATTCAAGCCACCTCTATCTTTCCCAGATCTTTGATACGAGATCAAAAGTGAGATATGGAGCGATACCACGACAGTTGAGGAAAAGCATCGTGGTAAATGATAATTCTGCTTTTGTTTTTTTGTAACTCAGTATAACTGATTATCGTTAGAAGCAGGTCTTCATAGTATTTGGTTATTTGATTTCTATCATGAAAAATCCCCCAAGACCCCCTTGTCTAAACATCTACAATTAATTGCGTGTCTACTGTCAGGGGGTTGGAGCAATACATTACTATTAATCACTCATCTTGGAGTAAGGATGCCATTCTTATATTTTTCGAGAAATATGGCAATTTGAGTCTCATCCAATGGTTTCGTAAAATAATACCCTTGAGCATAATCAACTTCTAATGTCTGAGCGAATTTCAGATGGTCCCTATTTTCGATACCCTTTAGCATTACTTTCAGGTTCATTGATTGTGCTAAAGTATTCACCATTCTGTAAAAAAGATACTCTTTATCGCCGATATTACCGACTGGCAAGTGTGATTTGTCGATTTTCAGAATGTCGAAATCGCTGCTCAGCAGTGATTTAAGTGATGAATTTGAACTGTTAAAGGCATCAATTGAAACTCTAAAACCGCTTTGCTTTAGTTTTTTTATCGCACCTATCGCTTTTTGCGAAGAAATGTCTTCTTCTGAAATATCAAATTCAACGCTTGATGGCTGTATATTGTAGATGCTTGCAAGTTCTACTAACTCAAAAGGACTTAATGAGAACAAGCTATTTAAACTCAAATTCAGCGTAATTCTAAAGTTAGAGGATAAGAGGTTTTTTTTCTTCCATAAATGAAAAGCGATAAATGTCTTTTCGATAACCCTTTTGTCAATCACCTTAAACAACTTCTTTTCTAGAGCAATTTCTTTGAATTTAGAAGCTTCAATAATGCGATACTTACTCTTTTGCCACCGCACTAAACTTTCGCACCCTACAATTCTATTAGTCCTAACATCAAATATCGGCAAAAAGAAGGGTGAAAACTCATCTAGTTTGACGCCGTTATCGATTTCAAGGTTGAAACTATCTAAATCTTGCTTAATCGCGTGAATTTCTTCGTTTGCTACTAAAAACTCCTGTTTTTCATTTTTCGCTCTAAGCATTGTGAAATGTGCCAATCTAATGATTTCTTTAAAGCAATTAATATCATTTTTTATTCCAACCGCTCCAGAACCAGCAGTCAAGGATATACTAAACTCCTGCTTCTTTTTGCGGATTGTAAAAGGTAAACTGTATATTTCTTCAAGAATTACCTTTGTGTTTTGACACTGTTCTTGATGCCTTAATGAATGCTGGACTATGTCTTTGTTTTGAAATTCTAGAATAATTACTAGTTGATTTGTGCTATACAAATGAACTTGTTTTTTACCGTATGACTTTACTAGTTGCTTGTACACTTGCTTTAACATTTGATCACCTAGGTAGATGTCGTAAAACTGACTATAGACCAGCAAATTAGTCATTTCTAGAAAGATAACATAGTGCCCACTAATGTTCTTTCTTTTAAATTTTTCAAAAATCAGGTTTTTGGAAATCACCAGTTCTTTTTTCTCTCTAATATTCAAATATAAAAGCACCATTGAGAAGCTTAGAATAGTTAATGCTAGTTTTGTTAGTCCGTTAGCATCGAATATATTGAAAATAATGGAAGTTAGCAAAAATAGCGGAACTACTAAGAGTAAAACCCTTACTTTCACAGTTGTTTAATCAACTGGTTTTACGTAGTAGTTGCCTCTGTTTTGTAGTAAAACTTTCGTACCCTCAACAATGGATGTTAAAGGGTTTTTCGCTATTTTCGCTTTAAGGCCAACTGATTTTTCTAAAAACTCATCAACACCATCAATTAAGGCACTGCCTCCATTGATTAACATTCCGTTTTCAATTATATCTGCTGATAATTCAGCAGGTGTGTTTTGTAGAACTTTAAGGATAGCTGCCGAAATCGTATTAAAAGGCTCAATTAGAATAGCCCTTATTTCTGATTGAGAAATTTCAATCTGTCTAGGTAGTCCTGTTACAGCATCTCGACCGTTTGCAAATGTAGATTTTTCTTCGCCAAGGTTTTCTCTTAGTGTTCCTATCTCTTCTTTTACCCTTTGCGCTGTTTTTGGTCCGATTAATAAACTGTGCTTATATTGCATGTGATTAATTATTTCTTGGTCGAAGTAGTTCCCAGCAATTCTAATGGAATCACTTACCACGATATCTCCTAATGCTAATACTCCAATATCAGTAGAACCGCCACCAATATCAACTACCATTGAGCCATTTGCCCCATATATATCTAATCCAGCACCTATTCCACCTGCTTTAACCTCTTCTTCGATAAACACATCAGGAACACCTAAAGTATGTGCTAGATCAATCATTGCATCTCTTTCAATTTGGGTTACCTCACTTGGGCAGCAAATTAACACAGTAGACGCTTTTAAATTTATATCGACATTTTCAGCTTTTCTGATTGATATTTCAATCAGTTTTTTAGCAGCATCCATATCAGAAATAACTCCTCTATTCAAGGGGCTAATCACTTTTATACCATGATGCCCTCTACCGATCATCTTTGACGCATTGTAACCCACTGCAATTACTTCTCCTGTTTCATAATCAGTTGATATTACAGAGGGTTCATTGAAAATTATTCCTTCGCCATCAACATATACAAGTAAATTTGACGTCCCTAAATCTATTCCTATTTTAATGAACTTTTGCTTGTTTTTTGTTTTTTTAACCTTAACGTTTGCATTCGTCATTTTTTTCACCTCTCTACAGTTGCAAAGGATTAAGCAAGTAATCCCCGCGATTTTTCAATAAATATTTCGTTCCTTCAGCAACACATGTTAAAGGGCTATCCACGACTTTCACGGGCACTTTGACTCTCTTTTGGATGAATTCTTCAATGCCCTTAATTAAAGCTCCACCACCGGTTAGTAAAATCCCATTTTGGAAAATATCAGCAGAGAGCTCTGGTGGCGTATCTTTTAAAACGGCACTGATTAGTTTTACAACCTCTTCATAAGTTGGAATGATTATTTCTCTAACGAGTTCACTTGAAATATCAACTCGCTTTGGAACGCCTTTTACTATATCTCTTCCGGCGTATGTATTTGTTACTACTACTGGGTTTTCCCTTAAATCCGCCAACTCTATTTTGCATCTTTCGCTGGATAATTCTCCTAGTTCAACTTTCTCTTTCTTTCTAACTAGTTTTAGTATTTCTGAATCAACAAAGCTGCCTGCCATTTTTATTGTGCGAGATAAAACTATATCGCCAAAAGATAGAACACCAACATCTGTTGTCCCTCCACCAATATCAACAATCATTACCCCTTTTGATTTAAAAATATCGACATTAGATCCAAGTGCGCCAGCTTTAATTTCCTCTTCGATAAAGACATCACTTATCCCCATTTCTAGAGCTAAATCAGTCATTACATCTCTTTCGATCTTTGTTACTTCCGAAGGACAGCAAATAACGCATAAAGTTTTTGATAAATCTTTTACAGTAAGGTTTTCAACTTTGTTTAAAACATATGATAATAATGCTTTAGCTGCCCTCATGTCACTTATTACACCATTTTTAAGGGGTTTAATTACGGAGATTTTGCTGTGAACTTTTCCGATCATTTTATGAGCATCTTCTCCTGCAGCAACAACTTTCCCACTTTCACGGTCAAAAGCTACTACGGATGGT
>CAZDCS010000101.1:0-4581 GCA_964504015.1 uncultured Mariniplasma sp.
TCAAACCTCCATCAGCCATTTTTAATATACTATTTATTTTCATTTTTAACCCTCCAGGAATAATCTATTAATTATCAACAGTTCTCGTTCTTCATAAAATTACAAGGAAAGAATACTACCCTGGTAAATAGTATTCCTTCCTTCTAGTTTTACCAGGAAATAAAAAAACATACATTTGTATGCTTTGGTAAGTAACGTGGACTTCTAAGCCGTCGGTCGGGGGTTCGAATCCCTCTTGGAACGCCATTAGTTATTTAAGCCCCGCCGGTCGGGGTTTTTTATTGCATAAAAAAAGCGAACCTATGGGTTCACTTAAGTTTGAAATAATCAATTAAGTATTTTGCTACTCCATCTTCATCATTTGTAGATTTAGTAACATCATTAGCGAATTCTTTTACTTCACCTAGAGCATTTTTCATAGCTACACCTAAATATGCATCACGCAACATTTCAATATCGTTAATCCCATCACCAAAAGCGATTAACTGTTTATTGCTCAAAGAATAAAAATCTAGAAGGTATGCTAAAGCAGAGGATTTTGAAATATGTTTAAGGTATACTTCATATAAAGAAATGCCTTTTTTAGTTCCCCATAAACGATATGATAGGATATCACTAAATTCAGCATCGATATAAGTTTGAAATTGTTTCTCGTGCTCAACATTTACAAGGTAAGTTAAGCCTGTTGGCGCGACATCTAGTTTGGAGAATTCACATTCAATTATTTTTCTTTCTTGATAACCATTGAAATACTTTTTAAAAATATCATGAAAGTTGTAAGCATAAATTGTATTATCTTCACTAAAGACAGCCGCTACAATAAAAGGTTTTGTATCGGTGAATAGTTTACGAACAATATGCAAAGGCATATAAGTTTTTTGTTTCGCAAAGTTAAGGTCGATAGGATTTTCAATTGATCCGCCGTTATCGGTAATTAAAGGGGTATTAAGACTAAGTTGATGATACTTAGCAATCGCTCCTTCAAAAGATCTACCGGTAGCAATCACGACTATGTGGCCATGGTTTTTTAGGGTAGTTAGAGTATTTATAGTGGTTTTTGTGAGCTCTCCTAGATCATTTAAGATTGAACCATCTAAGTCACAAGCAATTAAATATTTCATATTGAATCATCCTTTATTATATTATCTCATAAAAAAATAAAAACCTTAGTAAAAACTGCGTAAAAAAGAAATGACCTAAAAAAGTGAACTATTCGTCTAATTACCTTATCTTAGGTGGCGTGAAAATAATGTTTTCTCCTGCCCCTTGGGTAGAAATTGCTTGCGGAATCATAAAATTAACTAATGTAAGAGCTGTTAAATTAGTGTTACTGAAGACTTGGGAACCAGTTCTGACACCTAGGTTACCTTTAGCGTAAATGCCACCAAAGATTGCAAAGTTTTCGTTAAGATCAACAAAATCACTGCTTGTCAGTAAATAACCATAACCGCTCATTGAACGACCTATACTAATGTTTCCTTCAGCCAAAATAAATGATGGTCTACTAACAGGACCTAAAACAATGTTTCTAGTTGTACTAAATGAACCAGATAAATAAAGCGTGCCATTTAAATGCTGAATGCTACTTGATGTTCCATTAATAATGACATCTCCATTGACAACGATATTCCCGCTTAAGGTGCTATTTCGGTTCATTGTTAAATTTCCATCGATAAATAAGATGAATTGTTGTGGAATAGTAAGACTTAAATTATTAGGTATTGTAACAGATCCATCAATAAACCAATGGCCAGTGACAGTTGGGTTTGTTTGATTAGTTAAAGAGCTGGGTTGTTGCAACAAATAGCCTGGTGAAACGTTAGTGAGGCTACGTATATAGTTAAAAATACTATTAAAATCAGTTAAATCACGGGAAGGAGCAGCAGGGAAATTATTTTGGATAAAGATAGGTAGATAAGCAGATAGCAATGATGATGGTGTAATAAAAGGATCAAAAACAAAACTAGGGTCTTGTCCAGTTTGACTAAAAACGAGATCATATGTTGATCTATGTGTAGATAAAAGAGAAAAATAGCTAACTAATACCTTATCTGAGTTTGGAATCATTGCTGTAACTAACCAAACATTTGGACTATGTTGTGTAATTGACACATTCATATATTGCGCAAGGGGATCTAAAAAAGAAGGGTCTAAGTCTTGCTCATTAGCAATGATGTTGAGTGTAGCGTGCAGTGCCTGGCTAGCGTTAGCATAGGCTTCAGTTGATTCAATGCTTTTATTAATCAGTCTTGCTTGGAAAACAGCATAAGCTAAAAGAGAGGACACTAAAGCGATTATAAAAAATGAAATACCTAATGCAGTTGGCAAACCAAGGCCACTTTTATTTTTAACTAAATTCATAGGAACCTCATTTCTTAAATAATAGGAATAGGTAAGACTTCAAAGCTATATGAAGTGGTAAAGAGAAAAGAATCAGTGTCATTAGCCACTAGCTCAATGACAATAATAACATTAACCACTTCTGGCACTTCTGGATTTGGTGTAATAGAAACTTTGCTATTCGGACCCAGAGTAAAGCCAGGAATCAAAACAGAAATACCATTTACTAAAAGTACGTTATTAACTATCTCAATTCGGTGCGTCAAAACGGGGGTATGTAGGAATGGTGAAATTAGATCAGTATTAGGGTCATATCGATGCTCAAAGTGATTTTCAAAAATAATACAGTTGACTCCGCAAGGTGAATAGTCAGTTGCGTTAAACGCAAGGAGTTCATCTTTTATTGTTCGACCAATTAACAATCCCTCATGATTTGCTTGTGATCTAAGAGTAATTGAATCTGAATAAGTGTTAAACAAAGATAATATAGTAGCAATCATTCCCATCATAATACCAAAAATAACAATCGCTCCCAAAAGTTCAATAAGTGAAACGCCTTTTTTATTCATAGATAACACCATCAATTGTGATAAATCTTTGAGGGTAATATTCAATAGTGATTTGATAGCGAATTATTTGGTAGCGTAGAGATTCAGGAGAAGGGACTTCAAAGACAATTGTGAGAGAATCGTTATAAATGCGGTTATTGGATTCGAAATTAAAGACATGAGATGGAAAAGGTGGTAAGGTGGTAAGAAGGTTCTCGTAAGTAACAGTCATTGACATTCCGTTTTGCCAAGCAGAAAGGGCAGTGAAGCTAGTAGTTGCTGTCAATTCATCACGGACTCTAGTAGCTATTTCAATGGCTAAGATACGCTCATTTGCTGCAGCAGTATGGCGATGCACACCAACAATAATGGATATTGAAGCTGTTAGCATTAAAGATATAACTAAAATAGAAACTAAAGCTTCGAGTATCGTAGCTCCTTTATTATTTAGCGGTTTCAAGTCAATCATCCTTTCCTATTCACTATGATTATAGTATACAAAACATAATTTTGCTATTGTTTACTGCGAAAAGGTATTACGTTTTCCTTAATTTTTCAAAATGCAGCATTTTTATGGTGTTGTTTTGCTATAATGTAGGATATAAGGTGGATTAATCAACAGCAAGTATACTAATTAGAAAGGAGTAAAGGTTAAAGTGTTTTGAGGCCCAACTTAAGATATTTAATCTTACATTGACAAATTGAATAATGTATTTAAAAACAATAAATACCTTTTTATAGCAATTCTATCGCTAATAAGTGCTACCGCATTTGCTCTTTTCGTAGCTTACTCGTTCGGTGTTATTGATGAAACTAGGTCGACACGGGTTGGAACAATTTATTTAGGAGGACATGATGAAAGCGAGTATGCGATTGTTTTGGACGGAGCGGTTTCCTCCTGGCAGGAACAAGCACAGCTTTTTGTTGAATTCCAAAATCATAGCTTTCAAATCGATTTGACACTCTTTACTTTTGATTTAGAGGAAACAATAGAACAAATGGTTGGTAATGAAACCAATAATGCGTACTTTTTATTTACGCAACAAAAACAAGAAGAATTAGAAAATGAGTTAGTGATGCAATTTGGGCAAGACATTATGGATTTAGTTGATATTGAACAGCTGAAAGAAACGATTTTGCTTGATTTACAAAGCTTCAAAAAAATAGTTAATTATGATCTAGGTGATTTTATGACTGATGAGATGACCGATAATGTATTGAATGAAACGCATATTTCTGGTCTAAATCCGGCAGATGTTACAGCTATAGCTAATAGTATCTTAGTAATCGAAATCAAAGGTAATTCAAGATTTTCGCTTTTAACTGAATTACAAAATAGTAATTTAAGTAATGAACAAATGAGTATCATAGCATCAGGAATTCAAAATATTACTGCTAAAACAACTTTTACTGGATTCGTATTTGAACAACATGAGATACTTCCTAGTTGGGCAAAGTCTGGTAGTGATGTGCGAATCCTTTTGGTTAACAATTTTGATTTTACCTTTTTTAACAACCTTGAGCTAAGCTATACGATCGAGATTTATAAAATGAGTGAAACTGAACTACGGTTCCGTTTACTTGGAATGCCTTTTGTCTACAGTATCACTGTTGAAGCTGTTACAATAACTGATACTCAATATCAAAACATCTATACAAACAACATAAATTTGGACCAAAACACGCCAAATAT
>CAZDCS010000102.1:0-4566 GCA_964504015.1 uncultured Mariniplasma sp.
TCAAATCATTAACAATCAAATTATGCAAAATCAACACTTCTCTTGAACAGCGATTTTGATATTGTTGACATTCACACGAATCAATGCTAATATTCAATTATTAGTAATAGATGTCTTTGCTAAAGATTAGAAAAAAACTAAAGGATGAGACAATGAAAATTTCAGTTGGAGGTATGATTGCCTCAGGTAAATCAACATTAGTAAAAGGGTTAGGTAGTGAGCTAAACTTACCAATTATGGAAGAGTTTGAAAAAGATGATGAAGTATTTAACACGCTTTTAAAATGGCTCTATGAGCAAAAAGAAAATGTGGAAATGCTTTTGCAAGTCTATTTCTTGCACAACCATTGGCTTAATCAAAAAAAGTTTAAAAATAGTTTTATTGTTGATCGTGATCTTGTTGAACATTGGTTGTTTGCACAACATAACCTGAAGAAAATGCCGACAATTATGAATATGTATAATGGTGTTTTCCACTCATATATGAATCAGATTATAAAACCTGATCTCTACATTATTCTAGATATTGATTGGGATAATTTCACAAAACGCATCCTAGATCGAGGCAGAAGGCAAGAGATTGAAAACTTTGAGCAAATCAAAAATTATTTCTTTGCTCTTTTAAGTGATTATACTGCCAAGATTAAGGCGCAATGTATTGTTTATGAGATTCCTTATGTTATAATTGATACAAATGATAAAACCGAAGAACAGATTTTAAGCCAGGCACTAAGTGAGGTAGCTAAGATTAAGGCTAAGAAGTAGTTAAAAGCAGATAAACATTAAGGGGAAAACAGATGCCAAGTGAAAAGTTTAAAAAAAGAAGACCTAAATATTTAAACCCAGGCAAAAGACACGGTAATAGGGTTATAACATTAAGTGAAGAAGCGCTGTATAAGCCGTTTCTAATTATGTTTGTCATTTTTTTGTTTGCTATGGTTGTTTTATTTCCAAATTCAATATTTGATGATATGATTCCTGGGGTTATGATGTTTCTTAGGAGACTAATTGGATGGTTATGGTTTTCGGCAGTAGCAACACTTTTGCCGCTACCAGTATCAGTTTTTGATGTTCAATTGTTAGCTATTTTCTCTGATACGGTTAATAACTCTGACTTATTTGTTGTCTTTGTTATCGCATTTGCTGTTTTTGCAGATACCTTGTTCGCTTTTGTTGGTTACCGTTTCACTAAAACACTAAGTAGATTATTTTTACGCAAAGTTAAAGCAAAAGATGCTAAAAAATCAAGTGATAAATTAAATAAATATGGTAATTATGCAATGTTTCTTTTTGCATCCACGCCACTGCCATTTACATTAGCAGTTTATACTGCTGGGGCAATTAGACTTAATCGAAAAGGCTTTTTACTAGCTGTAGCGATGGGGCGATTAGTCAAGTATGCTGCGTTTGCCCTATTTTTAAGATTGCTAGACATTAATTTAGCAGAGCTTGGGCAAAACCTAATAAGTACGGTTTTTGGTTGATCTTTTCGAATAAACAACTAAAGAAAACGTGATTCTTGTTATTGAGCAAGATAGCGTTTTTTTAAATGCTTAGTGATAATACAAACTTTTTTCTAATTGACTAATTGCTTTTTTACAGTGTCTATTTTATTAACGTGTAGAAAGCTATGTAATTCTCTTTTTTTATTAAGCATTTTTAAGGTATAATTGAATTAATAGCGAGGTGGTATTGTATGCATATTAGTAAAAGACAAAAAAATGAAAAAAAATCAAATTTAATGAGTGTCATTAAAGAAGATAAGAGATGACAAACATATTGCTGAGCAGAGGTCTTTATCATCACCCCGATCTTGCTCCTTATCTAAAAACACATATCAAGGCAGGAAATAAAGTTTTAATAATTGCCTTATCATTTTTTGCTAAGCATATTAAAGATGAAAAAGATTATAATAGTTACTACGGAAAAGGTGGGAAATATTATGATAAAATGATTAAGAGTTTTTCACTCTATAATATCACAGAAAAAGATATTGACTGGCTACACTATTATAATGATACACCAGATCTTGCCCGACAAAAGATTAAACAAGCTGACATTATATATTTTCCTGGTGGGGCTCCTGATCTAATGATGAAACGAATCAAGGCATTCGGGATAAAAAAGGCTCTAGAAGACCATAACAAGGTCTTTATTGGCTCATCGGCAGGAGCGATGATCCAATTAAGAGATTATCACATCTCGCCAGACTTTGATTATAAAAGTTTTAGTTACGAACAAGGTCTAGATTTATTAAAAGGGTTTTCAATTGAAGTTCATTACCGGCGCAAGAAAAAACAAAAAGCAGCCTTAAGAAAAGTTAACAGAGCCTTTAAACATGAGATTTACGGTCTTCCAGATGATGGGGCCATTATAATTGATCAAGGAAGAATAACATGCTTAAAGACAGCTGTTAAGTTATATAGTAAAAAAGGAGTTTTTAAATAAATGAAAAAAAGCATGGTTATCTATTTTTTAATAAGTTTGGTGTTACTTGTTTTCCTGTATTTTTTCACCGTTATTCAAGTTGCTAACAAAAGGTCTCAAGAGATTTTCTTACAAATCGCTCAAGAAGCTAAACAGACAGGTGATATGGACCGGTTTGTCAAATATCAATCAGTGGCTTTTAAAAAGCTTGCACAAATTGTTGATGATACATATGTTTTTCAGATATATCAAGTGGTAGCTGAAATTGGAAATGAGTACACCAATCAGTTAACAGTATTTGTTTTGCCGTTAAAAACCATAGATCACGCTACTACTAGTAGAGATCAAAATGATCAGAGTAGAATAGTCTTAACAGATATTGCGACTAATAGTGTAATCTATGATAGTGGCCTAAATCCTATTTTAAAAGAGTTTGGAATGAGTTATACAGTTAGTCAAATCGGGTTTTATTATTATGCTGTTGAGCTAAAAGATGACCATGAAATCCTTATTTTCTTATTCGATTATAATGGAACTAATATATTAGAAGGAGTAATCAGTTTTGATTTTATTGATTTTGATGAGAAAAACTTAGGAGAGTTAACCCTAGGATATACTGATGAAGAAAATGAAGTATTGCTGGATTTAGATAATCATGTTCAACCATATATTATCAGAAATATTGCTCTATTTTTAGTAGTATCATCTTTCATAGGAGCAATGCTTCATCTGGCTACTAAGAAAAAGATATCCTAATTATGACTATTCACTAATTAGGATACTAAGTTAGTTAGAAAAAACCTTTTTACTGTTATATGTTATAATTAGCATATAATAAAAAAACATTGAAATGGGAGGGCATAAAAGTGGGGCAAAAAATCTTAATTGTCGAAGACAATAAAATCATTAGCCGCAGCCTAGAAACAAAGTTAAAAGAAGAGCTATTCGAAGTTAAAGCTGTTTTTAATGGCGGTGATGCCATTACTCAATTTGACATTGCAAAATATGATCTAGTTTTACTTGATCTGATGTTACCCCTAGTAAGTGGGGATATGGTTTTAAAACATATTCGCTCTAAAGGTGATATCCCTGTAATTATAATTTCGACAAAAGACTCTGATGTTGAAAAGGCCATTAATCTTGGATTGGGTGCTGATGATTACTTGGCTAAGCCTTTTTCGATGCTTGAGTTAGTAGCTAGAGTGAAAGCTGTCCTAAGAAGAGCGCAAAAGACAACCGCTAGAAGCACTAAAAAAATCCATAAGGTTTTTGACCTAGAGATAAATCTAGACAACTATTTAGTAACAAAAAACAAAAAAAGTATTGATCTAACATTGAAAGAATATGAAATACTTAAATTGTTAGTAACACACCCTGGTCAAACATTTTCTAAACAATTGATTTATCGTTCAATTTGGGGCGAAGAATACTATTATAATGATAATGTTATCAATGTCCATATTAGAAGATTAAGAGAAAAAATAGAAGATGACCCATCAAAGCCGAAGGTTATTATTACGCTATGGGGGTTTGGGTATAAACTAGGCATTGACCCAGAAAAAAAGAGCGAATGAACACTTAATAAAATATTAAGAAACTGTTAAGGCCAAAGATACAATAAAAAACTATAATATAGGAGAAAAGAGTTGGAGGTGCGATTCTTGACTCCTTATTTTATTGACTGGGCACTAATTTTTTGTTACACGAAAAAAGAGCACAGAGTGCATCTTGTTTTTTCTAATGCCTTTAGTCAAACAAACTGTTTGGGTCTAGAACAGGTAGTGATTGAAAATAAAGATATTAGAGATATTGTTCATAAATATGATTACCGAAAATTGGAATATTTCACAGATGAAGCAAGTAAGCAAATTTTTGATACATGTATTCGCCTAAACTTACCACAATTAGGGAAAACCTTGAGAACGAAAGCTGTTTGCATTAGAGATGAAAAAGGTTTTCGCTGTATTAATTTTGAGGAAGTTAAATTATTGAAGTTAAGAAAAAGCATGAAAAAAAGCACAGAAGATGAACCGGTAGTAGAAATTAGAATAAAAAACATGAGAGAATTGAGCGCTGATAATAAAAGATTAGCAAGAGTTCTAGAAGAACAATTAGCTCTTTTTTTCAAGCGAGAAACAAA